>NZ_JBSFYC010000005.1:0-188745 GCF_053595675.1 Streptomyces sp. NPDC002446
CACCGCCATCTGGCACAACTGGACCGCAGGCACACCAGCCAAACGCTCACTGATCGCGTACGACCACTGAAGACATCGGACTCAATCATCTAGGGGATGTGTTCGCCCACCCCCTACGGCGCAGCCCCCTCCCGCAGCGCGTCGATCAGCGCCGCCACCGACGGCCGCCGTCGCGTCGTGGCGCCGACCGCGACCACGATGTGGCGGACGACCGTGTCCCGCAGCGGCACCGGCGTGATGTCCTGGGAGCGCAGCCGCAGCATCAGTTCCGTCAGCGGTGCGACGCCCAGCCCCGCGCCGACCATCGCCAGTGACGTGGCGGTGTCGGTCACCTCGTGCGCCACCCGCGGCTCGAAGCCCGCCCGGCGGCACGCGGCGCGGACCGCCCGGCCGTAGTACGAGCCGGTCGCCGGCAGGATCCAGTCGCAGTCGGCGGTCTCCGCGAGCCACCGCGGCGCGGCGCGCTCGCCCGGGTCCTTGCCGGGCGCGTCCCACGGCGGGCGTCCGCTCGGTACGGCGAGCGAGAACCGTTCGGAGCGCAGCCGTACGAGCTCCACCGCGCCGTCCCGGACGATCGGCGCGTCCGGATAGTCCAGCCCGAGCGCCAGCTCCACCCGCCCGGCGCACACCTCCGCGTACGCCTGGTCCACCTCCACCTCGCGGCTCTCCACCCGCACACCGGGATGCCGGGCACCCAGACGGCGCAGCGCCGGCGGCAGCAGCACTGCGGCCGCCGTACCGAACACCCCCAGCCGCAGCCGTGCCCGCAGCTCGCCGTCACCGCGCTCCAGCGCCGCTACCGCCTCCGCCTGCGCGGCCAGGATCCGTTCGGCGTGGGCGGCCAGGGTGTGCCCGGCGGCCGTCAGCTCCACCCGGCGCCCGGTGCGCCGGACCAGCTCCCGGCCCGTGGCCCGTTCCAGCGCCGCGATGTGCTGGGAGACCGCGCCCGGCGTATAGCCGAGGGCCGCGGCCGCCGCGGTCATCGTGCCGCTCCGGGTCAGCTCCAGCAGCGTCCTGAGCTGGGCCCCTGGCAAATCCATGGCGGCACCCTACCCAGCGGCCCCGCTCCGCCCGTCCGTGTGCCGCCTTGCCAAACCCCCTGGCGCCCAGAACTCTTAACAGATCGCCTCCAGCGACCGTCGATGGACGCGGCACGGCCCGCCCGTCACCATCTGAACCACCGGTGGAGCGCACGCCACCGGCACCGGCGAACCCGACATCCCCATCCCCCTGTCCGGCACCAGCAGACGGGAAGGCGGCCCGGATGGCTCCCACCCCGGCCTCGGCGAAGGCCCAGGTCCCCCTCCCCGAGCAGACCGACGTCGTGATCATCGGCGGCGGTGTCATCGGGGCGAGCGTCGCATTCCACCTGGCCGAGGCGGGCGTCACCGACGTGCTCCTGCTGGAGCGCGACCGGCCCGCGTCCGGCTCGTCCGGCAAACCCATCGGCGGCGTCCGCGCCCAGTTCTCCGACCCGCTCAACATCCGGCTCGGCCTGCGCAGCCTCGACGCCTGGCGGGAGTTCGCCCGGCGGCCCGGCGCCGAGATCGGACTGGACCGCGTCGGCTATCTCTTCCTCCTCGGCGACCAACGCGAACTGGACCTCTTCACCGAGGGCGTGGCGACCCAGAACGCCCACGGCGTCCCCAGCCGCATCATCACCCCGGGCGGCGCCCGGGAACTGTGCCCGTACATCGACCCCGGCAGCATCGTCGCCGCCGCCTTCTCACCCACCGACGGCCACGCCCTGCCCCGGTCCGCGGTCACCGGCTACCTGCGCGCCGCCCGCCGGCTCGGCGTGACCGTCCGCACCCACTGCCCGGCCACCGCCCTCGACACCGCCGACGGCGCCCTCCAGGCGGTCCGCACCCCGCACGGCACCGTCCGCACCCCCACCGTCATCTGCTGCGCGGGCGCCTGGTCCGGCGCCATCGGCGCGATGGCGGGCGTCGACCTCCCCGTCACCCCGCTGCGCCGGCAGATCGCCTTCACTGGACCGCTGCGCCCCGCACCGCCCCGCATCCCCTTCACCCTCGACTTCGACTCCACCCTCTACTTCCACAACGACGGCGCCGGCGGTCTGCTCATGGGCCTGTCCGACCCCGGCCAACAGCCCGGATTCCCCTGCGAGTTCAGCCGCGAATGGCTCGCCCCGTTCCGTACCGCGGCGGCCCGCCGGGCACCGGAACTCGCCCGCCTCCCGGTCGTCGACGGCTGGGCCGGCCTCTACGAGATGACCCCGGACCGCAACGCGCTGATCGGCGAGGCCCGCAGCCCCGGCCGCTTCCTGTACGCCACCGGCTTCTCCGGCCACGGCTTCCTGCAGGCCCCCGCCGTCGGGGAGCTCCTGCGCGACCTCTACCTGGGCCGGGAGCCGTTCCTCGACATCGGCCCGCTCTCCGCCAGCCGCTTCCACGACGGCACGCGCCCACAAGCCCGCCCCGAGGCCCACATCATCTGACCCCGCCCGCCACCTCACCCCGCCACGGAGCCGCATATGGTCCCCACCTGGAAACTGCGCGCCGCGTTCGCCCGCCGGCTGTCCGCCATGTACGGCACCGAAGTCCCCGCGTACACCACGCTGCTGGAGGTCACCGGGCAGGTCAACGAGGAGGTCGCGGCCCGGGATCCGGACGCGGGCCGGCTCGGCGGCATCAGCCGGGTCACCGCGGAACGCCACGGCGCGATCCGCGTCGGCACCGCCCGCGAGCTCCGCCAGGTCGCCCGGATCTTCGCCGCGTTCGGTATGCATCCGGTGGGCTTCTACGACCTGCGGGACGGCGACGAGGGCGCCGTACCCGTCGTCTCCACCGCCTTTAGGCCCCTCGCCGCCGAGGAGCTGGAACGCAACCCGTTCCGGGTCTTCACCTCGCTGCTGACCACCGCCGACCGCCGCTTCTTCGACCCCGGCCTGGCATCCCGGCTCGACACCTTCCTCGCCCGCCGGCAGCTCTTCCCGCCGGAGCTGCTCGCCCTCGCCGAGCGTGCCGAAGCCGACGCCGGACTCCCCAAGGACCAGGCCGAACGCTTCCTGGCCCATGCCGTCGCCGCGTTCGAGCTCTCCCCGGAGCCCGTCGACCGCGCCTGGTACGCCGAGCTGGAGCGGGTCTCCGCCGTCGCCGCCGACATCGGCGGGGTGACGGCCACCCACATCAACCACCTCACCCCGCGCGTCCTGGACATCGACGCCCTCTACCGGCGGATGGGGGAGCGCGGCATCACCATGATCGACCGGATCCAGGGACCCCCGCGCTGGGAGGGCCCCGACGTCCTGCTGCGCCAGACCTCCTTCCGGGCGCTGGCCGAACCCCGCACGTTCCGCGAGGCCGACGGCTCCCTCACCGACGGTTCGCTGCGGGTCCGCTTCGGCGAGGTCGAGGCCCGCGGCATCGCCCTGACCCGCGCCGGCCGGGCCCGCTACGACCACCTCATGGCGGAGACGGACCGTCGCACGGCGCACAGCCCGGGCGCCGACCGCCAGGAGGTGGCCCGCGCCCTGTGGCGCCAGGGCTTCCCCACCACCGAACACCAACTCGCCGTCACACACCAGGCGTTCTTCACCTACCGCCCGGCGCCCGGCCGGCCCCTCGACGGCCGGCGCCCGCCCGCCGACCTCGCCGGCCTGCTCGCCCACGGCTGGCTCACCGCCCACCCCCTCGTCTACGAGGACTTCCTGCCCCGCTCCGCCGCCGGCATCTTCCGCTCCAACCTGACCGAGGAGGGCACCCGCGACGCGGAGCTGGCCGGGGATCCCTTCGATGCACACCGCCTCGCCGAAGCGATCGGCCGGCCGGTGCACGACCCGTTCGCGCTCTGCGCCGAGCAGCAGGACCACTCCCTGCGGCAGGCGCTGTTCACCCTCCAGGCGAGCGCGGCGCTGCGGGCACTGGACGACGGGGAACTCATCGACACCGACCCTGCAGGCACCGCACCGGCCCGCTGACCACCGTCCACCTCACCCACCCTCCCCAGGAGTCCCGCATGCCCGCCACTCCCTCCGCCGGCCACCGCCTCCCCGACATCGCCGCCCTGCGGACCCGCGCGGCAGCCGCGCTGCGCCGCTGCGGCGTGGACCTCGACACGTACGCGGCCCGGGCGGCCGACACCGTCCTCGCCCGTACGCCGCTGACCGGCCACACCCTCGCCCACCTCCCCGCCACCACCCCCGAGCAGACCGACGAGGCGATCGGCGAGGCGCACCGTACGTTCCAGGACTGGCGCACCGTGCCCGCCCCGCGGCGCGGCGCGCTCGTCAAGCGGCTCGGCGAACTCCTCACCGCACACCGCGAAGACCTCGCCGACCTGGTCACCCTCGAAGCCGGCAAGATCCGCTCCGAGGCGCTCGGCGAAGTGCAGGAGATGATCGACATCTGCGACTTCGCCGTGGGCCTGTCCCGGCAGCTCTACGGCCGGACCATCGCCGGCGAACGGCCCGGCCACCGGCTGTCCGAGAGCTGGCACCCGCTCGGCGTGGTGGGTGTCATCTCGGCCTTCAACTTCCCCGTCGCCGTCTGGTCCTGGAACACCGCCGTCGCCCTGGTCTGCGGCGACACCGTCGTCTGGAAGCCGTCGGAGCTGACCCCGCTCACCGCGCTCGCCTGCGACGGGCTGCTCGCCCGCGCGGCCGCCGACACCGGCGCGCCGGCCGGGGTGCACCGGCTGCTGCTCGGCGCGCGGGCCTGCGGCGAGCAGCTGGTCGACGACCCGCGGGTGGCGCTGGTCAGCGCGACCGGCTCGGTGCGGATGGGACGGCAGGTCGCGCCCCGGGTGGCCGCCCGCTTCGGCCGCTGTCTGCTCGAACTCGGCGGCAACAACGCCGCCGTGGTCACCCCGTCTGCGGACCTCGACCTCACGGTCCGCGGCGTCGTCTTCTCCGCCGCGGGCACCGCGGGCCAGCGCTGTACGACGCTGCGCCGGCTGATCGTCCACGAGGACGTCGCCGACCGCCTCGTCGAGCGGATCGTGCACGCCTACGGACAGCTGCCGCTGGGCGACCCGTTCGACCCGGCCACCCTCGTCGGCCCGCTCATCACCACCACCGCCCACACGGCGATGGCCGAGGCGCTGGCCGAGGCGCAGCGCTGCGGCGGCAAGCTGCTGGCCGGCGGCGAGCGGTGCTTCCAGGCCGAGGCGCCGGACGCCGCCTATGTCCGGCCGGCGCTCGTCCGGATGCCCGAGCAGACCGAGATCGTCCGCACCGAGACCTTCGCGCCCATCCTGTACGTACTGACCTACCGCACCCTCGACGAGGCGATCGCGCTGCACAACGGCGTCCCGCAGGGGCTGTCCTCCAGCATCTTCACCCGCGACCAGCGCGAGGCCGAACGCTTCCTCGCCGCGGACGGGTCCGACTGCGGTATCGCCAACGTCAACATCGGCACGTCCGGGGCGGAGATCGGCGGCGCGTTCGGCGGCGAGAAGGAGACCGGCGGCGGCCGCGAATCGGGCTCCGACGCCTGGCGTGCCTATATGCGGCGCGCCACCAACACCGTCAACTACTCCGCCGATCTGCCGCTCGCACAGGGCGTCAGCTTCCTGTGAGCGCCGCACCGGACGGCCCGGCCCTGACCCGTCGGGCTGGTCCTAGGTGGCCCGGCCGAGGTCCCGGACGAGGGTGGGGGACGGACGGGGGATCTCGCCGAAGTCCTCGTCGTCGCTGTCGACGACGAGCCGGTTGATCACGTTCTCCAGGGCCGTCGGCAGGGCGGGGGCGAGCCCGCTGTGCCACTGGACCAGGAGGTTGTGCCGGGCCGCGTCCGGCAGCAGTTGCTTCTCGTCGAATGCGGCCACGGGCGGGCGCTCCTCGTCGGGGGTGTGCGCGGCCTGCTCGCGCCAGTACGCGGCGTCGCGGTACTCGCCGTTGCGGCGGTGGGAGAGGTACAGACAGTAGGCCGCGGTCCGGCTGCCGGCGCCGGCGCCGAAGTGCCACCAGAAGTGCGCCGCGTCGCAGCGTCCGGTGATGTGCAGCAGACAGGCGAAGACCAGCGCGCCTTCGGGGTCGATGTGGTGGTCGTTGACCAGCCGCTCCAGGCTGGACGCCGCGGCCGCGGCGTTGACCACCAGGGCGCAGGCCAGCTGGAGTTCGTGTGTGGCCTCGTCGCGGGCGCTGGGGTAGCCGCTGGGCGCGCCCCGGTCGGTGCGCACCGGCAGCACCGTCGCCCGTGGCCCGTCCGCCCCCGCGCGCAGGGCGACGGTCCGCGGGCCGGGGCCGCGGGGCGGGCCCGCGTCCGCGAGGTCACAGAAGCCGGCCAGGCCGTCGATTCCGGACACCGCGGCGGCGGCGCTCAGCAGCGTCTCGACGGTCTCCCGGCGCCCGGCCGGGCGGTGCTGCGGCATGGTCAGTTCCCCCTGGTGTTCCCCTGGTCGATGCCGAGCGCCGCGGCGAGCTTGCGCTTGCCGCGGCTCGCATAGGAGCGGACGGTGACCTCGTCGACCCCGAGCAGCCCTCCGATCTGCGCATCGCTGTAGCCGATGACATGCCGCAGCACGATCACGTCGCACTGCCGCTCCGGCAGCCGGGCGATGGCCGAGTAGAGCCCCAACTGGCTTTCCAGCATGGCGAATTGCTGCTGGCACTCGCGCAGCAGCGCCTGTGCGACGACGGCGAAGGCGGCGGTCTCGGTGAGCGCGGTGGGCTGCTCGTGGTCGTAGAGCCACTCCACCACGCGCTCCTTGAGGACCGACCAGGCGTAGGCCTCGACCGACGCCTGCCGTAGCGCGTGCGGCCACAGCCGGCCGAGCTGCTCGTACGCCGCCAGCGTGACCTCGCGGGCCGCGGCCTCGCTGCCCGTATGCAGATAGGCGTACGTCAGCCACTTACGGGCGTGCGTCGCCAGGAACGCCTCGAAGGTGATCGACAGCCGCCGGTCGGACGGGCCCGGCGCGCGGGCCGTGGGTGGGCAGCGGGAGAGCGCGGCTAACTCCCTGGTGCAGGCGTGCGCCGGGGCGCACGCTGGTAGCAGCCGGTCCCGGTCTCCGCTCACGAGGCGTCCTCGTTCCGTTCGCCGCGGACCGCTGACGGGGGCGCCGAAGCACCGGCGACAGCGGGAGGACGGTTTGCCCTCACCCTCCAATGAACAGGAAAACGGGCCCGTTTGTGGCATGGGATACGCAAAAATCTTCCGCTGCGTATTCATATGACTACGCGTGACAATGGCATGTGACGAACCGTGACAGTGACGGTGCGAATCGTCACGCCCCGTGTGGGGCACGCGCCGCGCATGATCCGGGGTGGATCGGGCAGTGCTCCCACAGCCGCGTGCCCGGAGGCGTGCCGTATACATCGGGGGCGCACAGCGCTGGAGAGTGCGCCCCCTGGTCGCCGGGACGGTGCCGGGCGGGACGCCGTACCGGGGGAGGCAGCGGACAGAAATGAGCACAAACGAGCCCGTGGTGGATCTACAGCTGGACCGCGCCCACTCGTCCCGGATCTACGACTACTTCCTGGGCGGCAAGACCAACTTCCTGGCCGACCGGATGGCCGCCGGCCAAGTCCTGGGCGTGTTCCCCGCCGCGCTGATCGCCGCCCGCATCAACCGCGAGTTCATGCACCGCGCCACCCGCTGCGCGGCCCGATCCGGACTGCGGCAGTTCCTCGACATCGGCACCGGCATCCCCACCCCGCCGAACCTCCACGACGTCGCCCAGGGCGTCGCCCCCGACGCCCGCGTGGTCTACACCGACAACGACCCGATCGTCCTCGCGCACGCCGCGGCCCTCCTGCTCAGCGCCCCCGAGGGCCGCACGGCCTACCTCCAGGCCGACGTCACCGACCCCGAGGGCATCCTCACCGCACCGCGCCTGCTCGACACCCTCGACCTGAGCCGTCCGGTCGCGCTCAGCCTCAACGCCCTGATGCACTTCGTCCCCGACGACGGCCACGACCGCGCCCACACCGTCGTCGAAACCCTCAAGTCCGCACTCCCCAGCGGCTCGATGCTGGCCATGACCCATGCGACGGCGGACTTCAGCCCCGAGGCGATGCGGAAGATCCTTGAGATCTACGCCGACGCCGGAACCGTCGTGCAGTTCCGCCCGCACGCCGCGTTCCTCCGCTTCTTCGACGGCTGGGAGCTGCTGGACCCCGGCGTCACCCTCTCCCACCAGTGGCGCCCCGACCGCCCCGAGGACGCCACCCATGTCACCGATGCGGAGGCCTCCTGCTACGCGGCCGTCGCCCGCAAGCCGTGAATCGGCGGGGCCTGCCCGCAAGCCGTGAATCGGGCGGGGCCTGCCCGCAGGAGGCCCCCGCCGCCTCACTCCTTCCGGTATCCGTACGCCTCCGCGGCCGCCGCCGCGACCGCGCCCAGATCGGCCCCCGCCGAGGCGGTGACCACCGCGGCCACCGCGCCCTCCACGAACGGCGCGTCCACCAGCCGTGCGCCCTCGGGGAGTTCATCGCCCTCCGCGATCAGCGCCTTGACGGTCAGCACCGCGCTGCCCAGGTCCACCAGGATCGCCACCCCCGCACCGCGGTCCACCCGCCGCGCCGCCTCGCAGATCAGCTCCGAGCTGGTGCCCAGTCCGCCGTCCGGCGTACCGCCCGCGGCCGCCACCGGCGCCTTGGCACCGCCGCCGGCCAGCCCGACCGCCAGCGTCGCCACGGACTCGGCGACCGGCCCGCTGTGCGACACCAGCACCACACCGACCAGCGGGCTCCCGCCGTCCCCGGCCGCGTTCACCGCGCTCACTCCGCCACCTCCGCGAGCGCCGCGAACAGCAGCGCCGACGAGGTCGCCCCCGGATCCTGATGCCCGATGCTGCGCTCGCCCAGATAGCTCGCCCTGCCCTTCCTGGCCTGCAGCGGCACGGTCGCCAGGGCGCCCTCCCCGGCCGCCTCCGCCGCCGCGTCGAACGAGGTCGCCAGCGCCGCCACCGCCGGCACCAGCGCATCGAGCATCGTCTTGTCACCCGGCGCCGATCCGCCGAGCTGCCCCACCGCCTCCACCCCGGCGCTCAGCCCCGCCCGCAGCTCCTCCGCCGACACCTGAGCCGCCTCGCCGAGCGCCTTCCCCGTACGCCGCAGCAGCGTCCCGTACAGCGGCCCGGACGCACCGCCGACACTGGAGATCAACTGCCGCCCGGCGGCGATCAGCACCGCCCCGGGCGTCGCCGGCGGCTCGCCCTCCGCCACCGCCTTCACCACGGCCGCGAACCCCCGCTGCATGTTCCTGCCGTGGTCGGCGTCACCGATCGCCGAGTCCAGCTCGGTGAGCCGGTCGGCCTCCCGGTCGATGACGGTGGCCGCCGCCGTCATCCAGCGTACGAAGAACGCGGCATCCAGGGCCGTTTCGGACACGGTCTACTCTCCTAGGTCGTTCCGTCGGTCGTTCCGTCGGTCGTGCCATCAGTCGTTGTGCGGTCACCGGGCAGGCGCACGGACCTCACCGGAGCCGGGCCCGGCGGGGTCAGGGTGCGGGCGGCGCGGTGCCTCACCGGCCCCAGCGGAGCGCCGCCGTCTGCACCGGCGCGTCCCACAGCCGCAGCAACTCCCCATCCACCTGACCCAGCGTCACCGAGCAGCCCGCCATGTCCAGCGACGTCACATAGTTCCCGACGAGCGTACGGGCCACCGCCACCCCCCGCTCGTCCAGCACCCGGCGCACCTCCGCGTTGAAGCCGTACAGCTCCAGCAGCGGCGTCGCGCCCATGCCGTTGACCAGCACCAGCACCGGCAGCCGCGGCTGAAGATCCTCCAGAATCGCCTCCACCGCGAAGTCCGCGATCTCGTGCGAGGTCATCATCGCGCGCCGCTCCCGCCCCGGCTCGCCGTGGATCCCCACCCCCAACTCCAGCTCACCGGCGGGCAGATCGAACGTCGGACTCCCCTTCGCCGGCGTCGTGCACGCACTCAGCGCCACCCCGAGGCTGCGCGAGGACTGAACGACCTGCCGGGCGACCGCCTCCACCCGCTCCAGCGGCATCCCCTCCTCGGCCGCCGCCCCGGCGATCTTCTCCACGAACAGCGTCGCACCCGTCCCGCGCCGCCCCGCCGTGAACGTCGAGTCCCGCACCGCGACATCGTCGTCCACCAACACGGAGGCGACCTGCACCCCTTCGTCCTCCGCCAGCTCCTGCGCCATCTCGAAGTTGAGCACGTCCCCCGTGTAGTTCTTCACCACGAACAACACACCGCGCCCGCTGTCCACGGCCGCCGCCGCACGCACCATCTGATCCGGCACGGGCGAGGTGAACACCTCCCCGGGGCACGCCGCATCCAGCATCCCGGGCCCGACGAACCCCCCGTGCAGCGGCTCATGCCCGCTGCCACCCCCCGACACCAGCGCCACCTTCTCCGCCACCGGCGCATCCCGCCGCACGATCACCCGGTTCTCGGCATCCACCACCAGCTCCGGATGCGCCGCGGCCATCCCCCGCAGCGCGTCGGCGACGACGGTCTCCGCGACGTTGATCAACATCTTCATGGGTGCCTCCAGGTGAGATGGGTGGTCGATTGGCGATCGATTGGCGGTCATGCCTCTGACCGGCATTTCCCCAGGTCAGAGCGGTTCCCGACAGTTTCTGATCTTGGCGGTCTATAGCGGTCTATGGCGGTCTGTGGCGGTCGTATGCGGGGTCCGGCGGGGTTGACGCTGACTTCATGCTGACTCTCCTGATGGCGTATCAGGCCTGTTCTGGACGTCACGGAGGTGACGGGCTCGCCGGTCCAAGTATCGGACCCCGAGCCGACGACGGCCCTGCTATCCGCGGGTGTCGTCGTGCCCTGAGCGGTGTCATCTTGTGTCGCCACCTTGCGTCGCCTCCAGGAAGCCCAGTGATGACCACGGAATCCGCAACCACCGCGGAGAGCCCAGTAGCGAGGACCGCCCAAACTCAGGCAAAGCCGCCCGTCCGCTTCGCGCGGATGCATGCCGAGGTTGTGCTTGCCGCACAGAGGCCATGCCTGCCCGTGACGGGGAGTCGGAGCCGTTTGGCTTTGTGCACGAGAACCGGGTTCTCGTGCACAAAGCCAGGCCGTTGCTGTTCGCCGTCATTCAGTCGAGCCTGCTTGAACGGTACGGGCGATTGACAGCGAATCCAGCCGTTCAGGCTTCCTTCTTCCTTGTCAGTGAACCTGATCGCTCTTCGGCCCGATGTCTTTGGTCCTGGTCGGAGTTTCGTCCGGGGCGAATGAGTGGTGGAAGGTGAAGGCGTGCGGCGCCGAGCCGTGGTCGTGGAGGTTCTCCAGCCTGGAAACCCCGTCCTGCCAGGTGGGTATCACGTCGTCGGCGACCCACCAGCACACGTAATTCGGGTGCTCTGCCCTCTCGAACCAGTCGTAACGCCTGGTCAGCGCCTCACGGTGCATAGCGGTGTAGACGGCGTCGACGGCGGGGCGCAGGTCGGTCCAGAGTGAGAGTGTCGTGGCCAGGGCGGTGGTTTCCACCGTACGGCCCTTGCCGTACCAGGTCGGTACGGCGAATTCTCCCCATGCACCCCAGTCCGCCCCGAAGAGCATGCCCCGGACACCGTCTGCCGCTTCAGCATGCGCGAGGTATCCGGGGTGCTGACTGATCTCCCGGTAGACGGCCTCACCAATTTCGTAGAACTCGTTCGTGAGAGGTGCGGGATCGGCGAGAGGCGACTTCAGGGCGCCGAATGTGTACAGAGCAAGATGGGGCATGCGTCTCTCCTTGGTTGAGGGTGCCTCGTGTGGGCCCGGTTCGGCGGCTTACGCATGGGGGCGAGGGTTCGTGGGGCATGACCGACTCATCCCGTCGCGGGTGGCCCGGCCTGAAGGAATTCCTGTGCGACCGTGGGCGATCGCCGAAGACGAGGTGAAGGTAGCTGCCTCTGCGGGCCATGTCGAAGTTGCGTTTTCCCTGTCCAAGTGGCCTCTTGCACAGGTCCTTGCGGGCACTGGGGCGGTGGCGCTGCCTGCCGCCGTGGAAGTCCGCATCGGCCCAGCAAATACCGAGAAGCAGCATCGACAACCCGACGACCTGACGACCCGACGACCCCGCTCAAGCCGGTGTGCCGGGGCGACGCCAGCGGCGTTGAAGCATCTCCGGATGCCGACGGTGCGGGCCCTTCGGCGCCAGCGGGTTGGTGTGCAGCGACGACTTCACATGCCCGAGGAACGAACGGCGCCGGTCCACCCCAGACGGCAGCCGGGACTTGTCGAGCTCCTTGCCGAGCTTCTTACCGATCTCCCCGTTCGCACCGAGGGAGGACTGGTGCGGGTAGAAGCCCTTCAGCAAGCCGCCGCGCTCGACAGCGCGGAGCAGCCGTAGGGGCCCTTACCTCTACCTCCCGCACCACCTCCACCGGACAGGCGCGCAGGTTCTGCCACGAGGTTTTGAACCTGCCCCGTACAGGACGCGGGGCTCGCCCCGGGGGCACGCGCACGCCATCGGCGGGAATCCGTGGTGCGGACGGCCCATCAGGATGTGGTCAGGCACGCTTGCACAATTTTCGTGGATGGCGGCAGAGCCTCGGATCCCACGAAGACGGATTCCTCGGAGAGCCGAATGGTGCGCAGCGACCTGACCTTCTTGAGACTGCTCACATCGATACTGGCCAGCGGGCTTTCGAAGGTGATGGTATGGAGATTCGGGAAGTATGCCAGCCACTCCCAGGTGGCGCCCGAGTCGGCCTCCACCCACAAATGAGTGAGGCGGGACCGGACGCAGGCAGTTTGGAACTCCTCAGGAGTGATCGTGCCTGTTATCCGGATGCGAGAACGGCCACCGAACCGTCGGAGCGCATGCAATTCCTGCGCATTCGAGACGCAGAAGTAGAGATCTTCCTCTCCTAGGTGAGCAATGACTTCCTCGGCGAATCGATCGCACTCGAAACGACTCCAGACCCTGGCCAGTTCCGAACGGACACGGAGGTCTGAGAGGTCGCGGTATTGCGCCAGTACGGAGATCGCGGCGTCGGTGGCAAGACGGGTGGCGCAAAGCACCGTGAAGTAGGCCTCGTCTTCGGAGAGCCCCTGCGGCCCGGGAAGCAGGTCCAGAACGACCGGGCCCACATCAGCCAGAGCGCGCGCCTGATCCGCCGATCGAGGCGGAATAAGCGACGCGGCTCGCTGCTCCACCTCCATTCGCACACCCGGACTCAGTTCTGTCGCATGTTCCAAACAAGCCGCTGCCAGCAGATGGAGGCGCCTGCTGTCCTTCTCGGATGTGTCGCCCCGTTCTATGAGACCGGTCAGCAGCCGCGTTCGCTCCATGGTCCGAGCGTGGGCAACGGACATCCGGATGACGTCTTCCCATTGGTCGAGATGCGCGTGCGCGATGAGGAAGTCGAAGTCAAGACCTTCCACAGCAGCCTTGGCACCCAGGTAGTCCTGAAAAGTGCGGTGAATGAAATCCATCGAACCTGCACTGGGCTCACGCAGGAGACCACTTCGGATCAGCAGGTGGTGATAGATCTCCTCAGCCGTTCCCTGATCGGCGATCTTCGGCATCGCAGGTAGTGCGTGCTCCAGCAGCTCGATGGCGTCGGCCCGGTCCATCTCGGAACGACCGTTTCGGATCATCCAGTAGGCCAGTTTCTGGATCAACTGGATGTGATGTTCCTCGCCGATGCGGATGGTGCCCGGCTTGTAGATTCCTCGCTCACGGTCACGCCGGGACAGCAACATGGAGAGGGCGGCGTCATAGACCTCCTTCCGGCCGTCTGGGAGGTAGCCACGACGGTCCTGGTGAAGGGCGCAGATCAGGGCGTACATCAGGGGGTTGGTGGCGAGCCGGCCCAGGTCTTGCTTGGCTCGTACAGATTGCAGGAGGTCTGCGGCATAGCGGTCACCAATGCCCGCGGCCTTGTGCCACCGCTTGATGAACTCGGCGACGTTCTCCCGGCTCATCGGGGCAAGGTCGAGTTCTGCGAAGTCGTCACCGACCAACCAGTCCTGGCGTACGGCCGAAGGCCGAGAAGTCACCAGCCACCGGTTGTGCGGGTAGGAACTGACCAGCTCCTGTAGCCAACGCCGAGCCTCCTGGCGTTCGCTTTCCGGGATTTCGTCGATCCCGTCGACCAGGATCAACCCACGCTTTGACCTCAACACCCTGTCGAACCACCCCGTGGGCTGGAGGCTGGCGATGGGACAGTCAACGGCAGCCAGGAACCCGTCGGGTGTGGGGAGTTTGGCGCCGCCTCGGGTCAGTGTGCGCAGCGGCAGTACAAAGGGCACCAGGCCGTAGAGGTACAGCAGACGTTCGTCGAGAGCCTTCCGCGCCGTGGATACCGCCAGCCACTGTACGAGCGTCGTCTTCCCTGATCCCGCCACGCCCCGGAGCAGCACTCGGTCACGACCGGCCAAGATGTGATCGGCGGCTGTGTTCGATCAGCGTACGAGCCACAAAAGTTGATCTCTGGGTGAAGAACTGCAGGATGTGCAGGCACGCGGTATCGAGGACGCTCGCATGAAGTGTCACCGCGTCGATGGACAAACCGATAGTGGCCGAGGGGCTCTGCGACCGCAAACGCCGGGAGAGCGCAAGGTGCCCGAGCTGCACGGCTTGCACGTCGTCCATATCGATGTAGCCGAGCGACCTCAGCGAGTCCGCTACGGCATGTGCCACAGCACGCTGTTCGTATGCTGGCAAACGTTCCTCGACGCCGGTGGACTGGGCGGCGCGGTTCACCAGTTCCTCGGCGATCTTGTGCAGATCTTCGTCCGACAGGGCTCGTTCTCGCCCTTGAACGAAACGAGCTTCGAGACGCGCAGCGGCCTGTCGACCAAACCAGCACCGGGGCCGTCAGCTACGAAGAGTCTCTTGATGAGCGGCGCCACAACGCTTGAGGCGAGGCGAGCGCCAATGGCAGCGGCTTCCATTTACTCCCCAGTTGGTGTGAGGACGGCAGCCAACCGTCGGCCCGGCAGCAGCTTAGGAGATGCAGCGATGGGTTGCCCGAGAAACAGTCCAAGCGGGTGGCCAACCATTAACCGCTGCCATGGCACTTGGTTCCCAGACCTGACGACCGATGCCGCGGTAGAGACGCGTTCAGCGTCTGCCGTGCCGCTTACCGTTCTGCCGCAGCGCGCCGGGCAGCACTGTCTCCCCTGAGGGTTGCCCGATGCGGGACAACCACTCAGCGAGCGGAGATCAGTTAGCGGCCAGGTGGTCTGCCAGGTTCAGGGCGTCGGTGGCCACGCTCAGCGCAGCGTGGAGGCCGGTGACCTCGAATGGGTGGGATGGACGACGGCAGTCCAGCCGCTGGCGCGGGGCCCGGCGGAAGCTGCCCGGTACACGCGGCGGCAGGGCGGAGTCAGACGTCTCGTCCTCGTCGAGTCCTCTCGGCGACAGCGGCCCGACCCGCGGGCCGTCACGGGGCTCCCTCGGCCGAACACTGGCCGAGTGTGAGCTGCTTGGCGTAGATACGTACCAACTCGGCCCACGTATAGCGGCCTTGGGGCTGCTCCTCCAGCAGGTGGGCGTCGCACAGCTCGGCGAGGTAGCGGCAGGTGCGCTCGATGTCCTGCCCGGCCAGCGCCGCGGCGGTCCGAACCCCCACCTGGCGTCCGGGGTGCAGCCCCAGCAGCCGGAAGAGCCGGGCGGCGCCGGTCGACAGCGCACGGTAGCTGAGGTAGAGCGTGGCTTCCACGGTCAGATCGGCCTCGTGCGCGGACAGTTCCTGGAGCCGGCGGCGCTCGTCGGCGAGCTTCTGGGTCCAGTACTCCAGCGGCCATTCCGGGTGGGCCATCAGCCGGGCCCCGGCGATCCGCAGGGCCAACGGCAGCCTGTCGCACCGCTCGACGAGCGACCGGGCCGCCTCGCGGTCCGCCTCGACGCGCTGCCGCCCCAGCGCATTGGTCAGCAGCTGCAGGGCGTCGGCCGGGGTGAGCGCCCCCACCGTCACCAGGGCGGCCCCGTCCCGGACCACCAGCCCGCTCAGCCTCCGCCGGCTGGTCACCACCGCCAGACAGCCCGGCGTCGCCGGCAGGAGGGGGCGGGCCTGGTCGGCCGTGCCGGCGTTGTCCAGCAGGACGAGCATCCGCCGTCCGGCGAGCTGCGCCCGGTAGAGCGCCGCCCGCTCCTCCACGGATTCGGGGATCCGCGCCTCGGGGACCCCCAGGGCCAGCAGGAACGCGGACAGCGCGGTGCCCGGCCGCATCGGCGGGCGCTCGAACCCCCGCAGGTCCACGAAGAGCTGACCGTCGGGGAACTCCGCGGTGAGCCGGTGCGCCCACCGCACCGCCAGCGTCGTCTTGCCGACCCCGCCCCCGCCCGCGAGCACCACACACGTGGGCCGCGGTACCCGGTCCAGGTGCTGGTCCAGCACCGCGAGCTCCCGTACGCGCCCGCAGAAGTCCCCGATTCCCGGGGGAAGCTGGGCGATGTGTGGCGGGTCGGCCGGCTGCCGGGCGGCGGCGTACGGGACGGCCGGCCGGTGGCCGGGGACGTACGGATCGGTCGGGCGGTGGCCGGGGACGTACGGCTCGGTCGGGCGGTGGTCGGGGACGTACGGATCGGTCGGGCGGTGGCCGGGGACATCCGGCGCGGGCGGCCGGTGGCGGGAGGCGTACGGTGCGGTCGGCCGGCGATCGGATCCGTACGGTGCGGTCGGCCGGCGGTCGGAGCCGTATGGTGCGGCCGTACGGCCCCCGCCGAGCACCGCCAGATAGGCCTCGCTCAGCGCCGGGCCGGGGTCGATCCCCAGCTGGTCCTTCAGCTGCCGGCGGGCTCGGTGGTAGTGATCGAGGGCCTCCGCCTGCCGGCCGCTCGCCTGCAGGGCACGCATCAACAGCGCCGTCAGCTCCTCGTCCAGCGGACGCTCGGCGATCCACGTGGTCAGCTCCGTGACCAGCTCGCCGTACCGGCCGAGCAGCAGCAGCTGCGCGCCGAGCTCCCGTAGCGCGGCCACCCGCGCCTGGTCCAGACCGGCCCCCAGCGTCCGGCGCACCCGCTCGCCCGGCACATCCGCCAGCGCCCCGCCCCGCCACAGCCCCAGCGCCCGGCGCAGCATCGCGACGGCCGCCTGCGGTCCGGCCCCCCGGGCGCCGTCTACCAGGCGGTGGAACAGGTGGACGTCCACCGCGCCCGGACCGGCGAGCAGCGCGTATCCCTGCCCGCGGGTGGCGACTTCGGCGTGCCCGTCCAGCAGCCGCCGCAGCCGGTGCACATGGTTGTGGACCACGCCCCGCGCACGGGCCGGCGGCTCCGCGTCCCAGGCCAGGTCGATCAGCCGGTTCACCGGGACCGCCTGATTGACCTCACTGATCAGCACCGCGGCCACCGTACGGAGGCGACCCGCCCCGAGGGGCAGTGGCCGGCCGTCGTCGGTCGCCATCTCCACCGGCCCTAGAAGCCGCAACTGAACCATCGTGCCCTCTGGTGCGTACAGCCGATCGGGCGCGCCATGGCTCGCCCTCGTAAAGGTAAGGACGTGGAAATCCCAGGCGGGTTGCCGCCTTTGCCCACGCTCTCACTATATGGACGTGACCCGTGAGTACGGGCCCGGCCGGACGCGGAAAGCGGCCCTCGTGAGCGCCTTGTGAGCCGGTCGTGAGCGGCACCGCCGAACCTCTTCCTGTGCCGGCCGCGACGGCGACTCCGTCCTGCCGCCCCGAACCGGCTCTCCGTTCCCCCGCGGTACGGAGCAACCTCCCCCACTCATGAAGGAGAACCATGTCCACCTCAGGTGTCCTGAAGAAGAGCCTGGCAGCGGTGGCCCTGTGTGCCGCGCTCACCGCGACCGGCGCCGCCTTCCCGGCGACGGCGTCGGCCGCCCCGGTCGCCGCCGCCGCGCCCGCGGGCGATTCCCCGGTCGACATCGGCGCCAACGCCAACCTGAACTTCAACGTCGATGTGCTCGGCATAGCCAACAAGATCGAGTCGTCGATCAAGACGGCCCAGAACCGCGAAGGCTTCGTCAAGAACCTGATGGAGTCGGCGTTCTACGCCAGCGGCGGCCAGTACAACGTCATGGTGCACAACCTCAGCCAGCCCTACGAGGAGCACGTCAACGGCGTCAAGGCATACGGCTCCGCCACCTACGACGGCGTGATCTACGGCATCTGGGTCTTCGAGGACGGCGAGTTCACGAACCAGGGCGACGGCGGCTACATCAACTGGGCCTTCAAGGGCTGGTGGGAACGCCCCAACAACGGCGGCTATGTGAAGTTCTTCCGCAACTGACGATCCTGTGACACAACGGTCCTGACTGCTGACTGCTGACTGCTGACTGCTGACTGACTGGCTGCCTGTCAGGGCCGTTGACGGCTCGGCGAAGGCTCCGGCGGGCCGTCCCCCCCCGGCCCGGGGCTCCCCTCCCCGGGCCGGGGGTTCGCCTTCGTCGCACGGCGTCCCGGGGGCGGGCGAGACCGGCGAGAAGGGCCCATCACCCACACGGGTGACGTTGCGCGTAGGGGCGTCCGGGCGGGCAAGCCATCACCCAAGCCCAACTCTCCTCGCAACGGGGGTTGTTCATGCGCCGTCTCGCCGTCGTCGTCCTCGGTACCGTCCTGCTCCTGGGCGTTTCCGCCACCCCGGCCCAAGCCGACGAAACCGCCTGCCTGGGCGGCAACGTCTCGGCGCTCGGTATCCAGGCAGACGGCCTCGCCTGCCTCGTGCTTCCCCTCTAGCCGTAGTGGCGGCCCCTGCCGTCGGTGCGCGGGGCGGGATTGTCAGACCCTCGTGCCAAGCTCTTCAGGTCATCGTCGAGTTGACCAAGGTGCCGCACAAATGACCTCCATCGAAGAGCACACACCGCTCGCACTGGCCTTCCGGCTGGCCGACCCCTCGCTCAGCGGCGCGCTGCTGGCGCGGCTGCGGCACGAGGCCCTTCCGCTGCTGAGAAGGGCGCCGGAGCTGCCCGCCCACACGGTGGAGGCGATCGTCGCCGCAGGGGACCGTGAGCTGCGTACGGCGCTGGCGCGCAACAGGGAGCCGGGCGGCTGCAGCCGGGCGGCCCGGCTGCGGCTCGCCGCGTCCGGCGATCCGCAGATCGGCCACGCCCTCTACCGCACCGGGTACGCGCTCCAAGACCCCGGTCTCCAGGCCGCGGTGCTGGCCGCCGCCGACCCGGCCGAACCGGACTGGTCCGCGCCGGGCGGACTGGTCGAGACGCTGCTCGGCCTGACGGAACCGCGGAGCACCACGCCGCCCCTCCCGCTGCTGGCGCCCGCCCTCAAGGGACCGTTCCCGCACGTCGTGGCCGCGGCCCTGCCCGTGCTCGCGCCGTACCTTCCGCTCACCGCGGTGCTGGAAGCCTGCGGTTCCCTGCTCGCGCACGCCGGTGCCCAGGCGCTGACGGAGCTCGCCGGCAAGGTCGAGGACGCGTGCCACCCGGGCCTCGCGGAGCTGCTGCGCGAGGCCGCCGCCGCACCGGACCCGGCAGCAGTGCTCCACGACCGGCAGACACCGGGGGAGTGGGCGGACCCGGCGGCCCTCGACGTCCTGCTGCGGCTCCGCCAGGGCCGCACGGAGGACGACGACCGGATGCCGGTGCACATACGGCTGGACTGGGACGCGGTGCGAGGCGAGCACCGGCGACGGCAGTTCAGCGAGGGTGCCCTGGCCGCCCTGAGCCAATGGCCGGACTGCCCCGAGGACCTGGTGCTGGAGGCCTTCCGCACCGACCCGTGGAAGACCGCGGCCAAGGCGGCACGCCTGCCGATCGAGGCGCTCGCCGGAGGAGCGGCCGACGGGCGGCGGTTCGACGCCGCCTCGTTCGCCAGGCGTGGCATCGAGGAGTGGGCGTGGCCCGTCGAACGGGTCCTGGCGGAGGTCGGGCCCGCCCGCTCGCTGCTCGCCGAGCTGCCGTACGACCAGGAACCCGTCCGCGCGGCCGTCACACAGCTGCTGGCCCCGCTCGGCACCGACCACACCGCCTGGCTGACCCTGTACAAGCGCCTGCCGCGGTTCCAGGGCTCCGCCGCCGCGCTCATCGCCAACGTGTGCGCCTCCGGGAGCCGGCGCACCACCACCTGGCCCCGCCCGCAGGACGTGACCTTCTCGGCGGTCGAGCCCACCGAGCCCCGCGCGGTGTTCCTCAGGCTTCTCGGCTGTGTGGCCGAGGAGGTGCAGCTGGCGCTCGTACCCCACCTCGACCGGCGCATGCTGCAGCAGCTGCTGGTCTTCGGCAGCCCCACGCAGCGGGTCCAGGACGAGGCCGTCGCGGTGCACGGCCCGGTCATGGCCGAGGCCCAGATAGCCGGTTCCGGTCTGTGGGACAGGGTGCCGGCGCTGCTGGACCGGGACGACCCGCGGGTCAACGCGAGGCTGTTCGAGACCGTGTGGCTCACGCGGGAGCAGCGCGCACGGATCCTCGCGGGCGTCGGCCGCGACGGTACGCGGGTGCCGCTGGACGACCGGATCCCGGCGCTCCTGAAGGAGTGTCACCTCGGCGAGAACCGCGAGTGGATCACGGCGGGTATCGCCTCCGGTGACCCGGAGGTCGTGGACATCGTCCTGGCGCGGATCCGGCTGTACACCGAGGCGGGCCGGCTGCGGGTGGTCATCGCCCTGTGGGAACGGCAGGGCCCGGACGCGGTCCGCGAGATCCTGCGCCCCGCCCGCTTCACCGGGCACAAGCACCCCTGGCCCCAGCGCACCCAGCACGTCGTGCACCAGGCCCTGGACGCCCCCGAGGGGCTCAAGGACCTGCGCGTACGGCTGGCCGCCGAGGAAGAACCCGCCCATGTCGCCGCCTACCTGCGCAACGGCACCGCCGACACGGTGGGCATCAGGACGGAACGCATCCGCAACGTCGTCCAGGAGGGCGGCGAGCTCCCGTGGGCCGAGCTGGTGCGCGCCAACGCCGACACACCCCTTCCGGACGGCCTGCTGGCCGCGCTCACGGAACGGTCGGACTGCCCGCGGGAGCTCTACCTGGAGCTGCTGCGGCGCACCGCCCTCCTGGACGAACTCCGGCCCTGGGGGCTGCGGTCGCCCCTCCGGGAGGGGACGATCACGACGGCCGACCTGCTGCGGCACCTGCCCGTGGCCGAGGACCTGCTGTACTTCGCGACCGACGCGCCACCAGAAGCCTGGGCCCGTGGCCTGGTCGAAGCGCGAAAGCTGACCCGGCAGCACCTCGGCACCGATGTGGAGGCATGGGCGG
The DNA here is from genome assembly GCF_053595675.1 of Streptomyces sp. NPDC002446. Lineage (NCBI taxonomy): Bacteria > Bacillati > Actinomycetota > Actinomycetes > Kitasatosporales > Streptomycetaceae > Streptomyces > Streptomyces sp. NPDC002446. Next base: position 21,016 of record NZ_JBSFYC010000005.1, read on the forward strand.
TGGCCCTGCGCCTGCTGCCCGGATTCCAGGGGACGCTGCCGGAGCTCCTCGCCACGGCGGCGGCCGTCGTCGGCTGACGCCTCGGACTTCCCGGCGGGCGCCGTGGCCGGGCCGATCACCGGACTGCGGCTGATCGGCGGCCGCCGCACCCGGTACCTGCGGTGAGCCGCCCCGGCCCGGCAGCCGATGTGCGCTGCACGGGGCCGGGGTTGCCGTGGCCGTGAGTACCTAGGGGGCGGGCGAACAGATCCCGTAGGGGACGCGAGCGCCCCCTGCGGGGCCACAACGGGGCGGGGGCGGGGGATATTCCCGTGGAGGCCCGACCCCAAGGCCCGGCCCCAAGGCCCGGCCCCAAGGCCCGACCCCAAGGCCCGACCCCAAGGCCCGACCCCAAGGTCCGGCCTAATGCCCGGCCCCAGGCGCGGACCTAGGCCCAGTCCTTAAGGCCAAGGCCCGGCCCTAAGGCCGGTAGATGCACGCCGCCAGTGGTGCGTGTGTCTTCCAGCCCAGTGTTTCGTAGAGCGCGCGGCCCTCGTCGGTTGCGCCGAGGATGCCGAGGGTCGCGTCCTCGGCCACGGCGTGGTCGGCGAGGGTGCGCATCACCAGGCTGCCCAGGCCGCGACGGCGGTGTGTCTCCTGGGTGATGACGCGGTCGACGACCGTGGCCCTCCCGAGGACCGCCATCTGCCCCTGGGCGGCCAACTCGCCCTCTGCGTCGTGTACTTCGAGGTGTACGACGCCGCCGCGGGTCTCGACGGACACGGTGTAGCCCTCGGGCGTCACCGGGGCCGTGGCCGTCAGGTCCGCCGCCATCAGATGGCCCGCCTCGGCCTTGTCCACCACCCAGCCCGCGGGGAGCCAGCGGCCGATGCGGTCCGGATCCATGGGCACCTTGAGCCAGGTGTGCGGCACGGTCACCGAAGCGGCCGCCTCCCGTACCGCCGACTCCTCGGCGTCGGACAGGACATGGCGGCCCACCTGGTCGGGCTTGCCGACCTCGATGTAGCACCCCCAGGGCTGCTCGGCCGGCGGCGGGGTGGCGCGGGACACGGCCCAGCCGGCCGCCCAGGTCCTGGTGAGTTCCGGAACCATCTCAGACCCTCCATGGTGGGGAAGTAACGGGGAAGTAATGGGCATTCGTAAGTAATGGGCATTCATTCATTGCAGGTATTACGAGGGCTGTACGTTACGTCGTGGCGGGCGGCCGCGGCATCCGGTTTTCCGTGCGCGCCCCGAGCGGTGCTGATCACCGGCTGCGGGGCGCGGGGGCCGCCGCAGGTGTAGAGAGGAGTTATGAGCGTCCGGCGCGGAGTCACTCGGCTCGTCGGGTCCTGGCGGCCGAAGCACGGGCTGCTGGCCGTGCCGCTGGCGATCATCGTGGCGGTGACGGTGATCGACATCCATTCGCCGACGACCATCCACCTGGGCCCGTTCCTGGTCGCCGCGCCCGCGATCACCGCTTCCTTCGCCGGGCCCGGTCTCACCGGCGCGGTCGGGGGCCTCGCCGTGGCGGCCCAGGTCGTCATCGGCCACCTGCACGGCGGCCTGACGACGCCGAACCACCAGGCGCAGATCGCCGCCCTGATCGTGATCTCCGTGTTCGTCACGGTCTTCCGGTACGTGCGCGACCGGCGCGAGCGGCGGCTCAGCCAGGTGCAGTCGGTGGCGGCCGCGGCGCAGCACGTCCTGATGCGGCCGCTGCCCCAGCGGATCGGGCCGCTGCGGATGGCCTCCGTGTACCTCGCGGCCGAGGCCGAGGCCCAGATCGGCGGTGATCTGTACGCGGCGGTGCCGGCCCCCGGGGCGACCCGCCTGGTCATCGGTGACGTACGGGGCAAGGGCCTGTCCGCCATCGGGGAGGCGGCCGTGCTGATCGGGGCCTTCCAGGGCTCCGCCTACCGGAACCTCTCCCTGCCCGGCATCGTGGCGCACCTGGGGAACTCCGTGCACTGGAACACGGCCCACCACGCCGACGGCGACCCCGAATCCGAGGAGTCGTTCGTGACCGCGCTGGTCATGGACGTCCACCACGACTGCCCCGCCCTCTCCGTCGTCAACTGCGGACATCCGCCGCCGCTGCTGCTGCGCGACGACCGGGTCCATTCACTGGAGGTCCGCGAGCCCGCCCTCCCGCTGGGGCTGAGCGCCGCCTCGGAGGACGAGTACGAGGTCGAGACCTTCGGGTTCGACGTCGGCGATCTCCTCCTGCTGTACACCGACGGGGTAGTCGAGGCCCGGGACCGGGACAACGCCTTCTACCCGCTGGTCGAACGGGTCGCCTCCTGGCGCGTGACCGAGCCGTCGGCCCTCGTACGCCGCCTCCACCACGACCTGCTCAAGTACGCCGGAGGGAACCTGGGCGACGACGTCGCCGTCATCGCGATCGCGCGGTCTCCCTGAGCCGGGGCCCCGCCGGGCGGCGCACCGGACGGGCCGCGGCCGGCGCTGCCGCGGCGCCCGGGCCGGTTCGCTTCCGGCCCTGGCCCGGAGCACCCTGGAGAGGTGACCGCGTAGCCATCAGCCGAGCAGTGAGGTGCCTGATGAGCACACTCGAAGAACACATCGACATCAGCGTTCCGCTCCGTACGGCCTGGGATTGCCTTCATCGCGCGGAGACCTATCCGCGGTTCCTGGACGGCGTGCGCGAGGCGCGAACCGAGGGCGAACTGACGCATCTCGACGTGGATGCGGGCGGTCGGGCGCAGGCGCTCGACATCGAGATCACCGACCGTGACAAGGAGAACGTGATCGCGTGGCAGACCCGCAGCGGCCCCGAGCTGGCGGGTACCTTCTCGCTGCTGCCGATCGACGGGGAGCACACCAGGCTCCAGGCCCGGTTCGAGTACGAGCCCGGCGCCGTCACCGAGGCGTTCGGCGGGCCGAAGGGGTTCGCCCAGGCCGCCGCGATCGAGCGGGGCGTACGGAGCGACCTCCGGCAGTTCAAGGAGTTGGTGGAGCAGGGGCGTTGACGCCTCGGTGACGGGGCGTCAGCGTCAGGTGTTCGGGGCGGGGCGGGGCGTCAGGGCCGGTCGCCGGCGCCGTCGGGTCCCGGCGGCTGCGCGGCCAGGAGCAGCAGGGCCACGTCGTCCTGCCGGTCCGCGTCGTTCTGCCGGGTCCGCAGCAGGGCGTCGGCGAGGCGGTCGGGGCTGCCCTGGAGCGGCGCGTCGTCGAGGCGCCCGGCGAGTTCGGCGACGGAGCGTTCCAGGTCAACCCCCGGTGTCTCGATCAGACCGTCGGTGTAGAGGGCGAGCACGGACCGGGGAGGAAGTTCGACCTCGGTCGCCTCGTACCGGGCATCGGGGTCGATGCCCAGCAGCAGTCCCGGGGGCACCCGCAGCACGGTGGTCTTGCGGTCGGGGTGCCGCAGGAGCGGGGGCGGATGACCGGCGCTGGCCAGGCACGCCCGCTGCGTACGCAGGTCGATGTGGACGTACAGGCAGCTGGTGAACAGGTCCGGGTCCAGGTCGGTCAGCAGGCGGTTCGTACGGGCCAGCACCTCGCCCGGTGAGGCGCCGGCGGTCGCATGGGCGTGGACGGCCGTGCGGGCCTGTCCCATGAGGGCGGCGGCCGCCGCGTTGTGGCCCTGGACGTCGCCGATGACGGCGGCGACGCTGCCCTCGTCGAGGCGGATCAGATCGTAGAAGTCGCCGCCGATGTCCATACCGCGGGTCGACGGCAGATAGCGGGCGGCGACGGCGAGCCCGGGTACCGGGGGAAGGCTGTGTGGCAGCAGCCCTGCCTGGAGGTCGTGGGCCAGCTGATGCTTGGTGTCGTAGAGCCGGGCACGGTCCAGCGCCTGGGCGATCAGCCCGGCCAGCGAGGTCAGGACCTGGCGTTCTTCGAGGCTGAAGGTGCGGGGGCGGGTGTAGGACAGGATGCAGCAGCCGACCGGGCGGCCGGAGACGATCAGCGGCAGCACGGCCCGCGCCGCCTTGCCCGTCAGCTGCGGCAGTCCGGGGTAGAGGCCCTCGATCTCCTCGGGGGAGGAGAAGAAGCTGGGCTCCCCGGTGGCGAGGGCGTGCACGGCCGGGCTGTTGGCGGCGCTGAGGGCGACGCCTTCGAAGTGGGCGATGGCGTCGGCGGTGTAGCCCCGGTGTCCGATGGTCCGCAGCCGGCCGCCCTCCGCCGCGTACATGATCATGCCTTGGGCGCCGAAGGCCGGCACGATCTGGTCGGCGACGAGGCCCACGACGTCCTGGACGCCCACCGCCTCGGTGAGCGCGGCGGACAGATGCAGCACGTGGTAGATCTGCCCGGCGCGTACCGGCACCGCCACGTCGCCCTGTGCGGGACCTGCGGCCGCCATCGGGTCGTCCACCTCGTCGGCGGGGCTGATCCATACGCTCAGGCCCCTGGCGTCCGGGAACAGCCGGAAGGTGAGCCACTGGTCCGGGGGGCGGCGGGCGGTGAAGGACACCGGCCGGCGGCTGATCACCGCGGCGCGGTAGCGGTCCTCGAAGACCGGGTCGCGCAGCCACGGCAGGACGTCCCAGGGGCGCGCCCCGGTCAGCCGGCTCGCGGCCTCGCCGAGCAGCTCCACCGCGCCGGTCGTCACGAGGGTGATGCAGCCGTCCAGGTCGAGGGCGCAGCAGCCGCCTGGCAGGCGTTCGAGGTAGTCGACCGCTGCCAGCGCCTCCTGCGGGCCGGCGGTCCGTACGGGCGGGGGCGACAGCACGCGCGGCCCTCCGGACGGCCGCACCCGGCCGGGCTGCTCCGCCAGCACGGCCGCCAGGCGCCGGCACGCGCGCTCGACCGCCTCCCGCTCCCTCGCGGACAGCTGCGGCGGATGGCCGGCGGGCCAGAGCAGCAGCAGGGCGCCCAGGCTGCCGGTGCCCTCGCCGACCGGCGCCGCGGCCAGCGAGAACTCGTACGGCACGGCCACCGCCGTACGGGGGAAGTCACGGGCCAGCTGCTGATGGCCGCTCGCCCACACCAGGTGCCCGCGGCGGGTGGCGACGGCGACCGGGATCGGGGCCGCCAGGGCGACCCGGCTCCACGGGTCCAGGAACGGCACCGGGATGCCGCTCATGACGGTCAGCTCCAGCACCGGCTCGTCGGGCGCCAGCACGTACAGGCCCCCGGCGGACGCCCCGGTGTCCCGCATCGCCCGGAGCAGTTCCCGGTCCACCGGACCGGAACCGGTCCCGCCGCTCATCTCGCACCTTCACCGCTGTCGTATCGTGCCGTCCGCCGTCGTGCCGTCCGCCGTCGTGACATCGCCACCGTTCGGGCCCGCCGGTCTTCCCGCGGGACAGTGCCGACGTTACGCCGCCCGCCCTGCCGCGGCATGCGGATGCCCGCCGGCCGGCGCCCGCCCCGTCGAGGCGGCGGCGCTGCCGGACCAGACCCGCGGCCGTCAGGGCGAGGCACGGCCAGGCGAATCGGTCGACGAACCGGTCGACGAAGCGGGCGCAGCGGCACAGCGGGCACAGGGCGAGGGTCGTGCCGGGGTCGTCCGGGGGCTCGGACGGCGGCCGTAATTCCGGCTGCGGGCAGGGGAGTTGATGCCACCACCGTCGGTGAGTCCGTTCCGGGGGCGGGGCAGACCGCGAAGGGCGAGACCGCGGCCGGGCTGAGCGGGTGCGCTCCCGGCGGACCCCGCCGAGAGGAGCTGCCGAGAGGAGCTACGGCGTCCAGGCCTGTCCGACGGGTCAGGGCCGGACAGGCCCTGGGACAGGCCCCGGGGCAGGCCCTTGGACAGGCCCGGCATCCGTGGCAGCTGTACGGCGGCTCGTATGCGGAAGCGCCGCGACGGCCCTAGGCTCGGAATATGCCGGGAACACGCCGTGCGCCGTCTCGTGTGGGAGTAGGGGGAGCACGGTGTGTTCGCCGGCGCGGCGCGGCGGCCCGGCTGCCGGTCGCGGCCGCGGCGGTGGCGCTGCTCGGTGCCCTCGCGGGAACTCCGGCCGCCACGGCCGTCGATGACCCGGATCTGACGCGCTTCTACCAGCAGCGGCTCGCCTGGGAGCCCTGCGGGCAGGACGTGCGCGGCGGTGCGCGGGCGCAGGACGCACCGCGGTCGCCGGGCTATCAGGAACGCCTGGAGTGCGCCCGGCTGAAGGTGCCGCGCGACTACGCCCACCCCGCACGGACCACGATGCAGGTCCAGCTGATCCGGCTGCGCGCCACCGGCCCCGGCGCGCGGCTCGGTTCGCTGGTGCTCAACCCCGGCGGGCCGGGCGCTTCCGGCGTCGAGTACCTGGTCGACAACGGCGAGGCGTTCGCCCGGCTGGGCCAGCGCTACGACATCGTCAGCTTCGACCCGCGCGGCACCGGCCGCACCGAACCCGTCACCTGCGGCGGCACCCTCGCCGCGGCCCCCGCCCGGGGTGCCCAGGACACCCTCGTCGCGAAGGAGAAGCGCATCAACGACGCCTGCGGCCGCCACTCCGGCGGGCTGCTGCCCTGGGTCGGCACCCTGAACGTCGCACGGGACATGGACGTGCTGCGCGCCGCGGTCCACGACGGCAGGCTCAACTACCTGGGGTTCTCCTACGGCACCAAGCTCGGCGCGGTCTATGCCCACCGGTTCCCCGAGAAGGTCGGCCGGATGGTCCTGGACAGCGTCGAGGATCCGACCAAGAACACCTGGCAGACCGCGCTGGCCCAGGCCCGGGGCTTCCAGCGGGCGCTGGACGACTTCGCCGCCGACTGCACCCGGCGGACGGACTGCCCGATGGGCACCGACGGCTCCCACGCGCAGGATCAACTACGCGGCTGGTACCGGCAGTTGAGCGACCGTCCGATGAAGGTCGAGGGGCGGACGGTCGACCAGACGACCTATGTCTACGCGCTGCGGGAGGCCCTCTACAGCAGGGGCGACTGGCCGGCGCTGCGGGAGGCGCTGGCGCGGCTGCGGCGCGGTGACGGCGCCGGGATCCTGCGGCTGAGCGACAGCGGCGGCAGCGAGGCCTCCGGCGCCCGCCGGACCCCGGTGCGGCAGGCCGGCCAGGGGGTGCACCAGGCCGGGCAGGACGAGCTGCCGCCGCAGGACCAGCTGGCCCTGCGGGCGATCTCCTGCCGGGACACCTCGGAGCGCTACGGCGCCGACGACTACCCCCGTGCGGAGCGGGAACTCACCCAGGCCTCCCCGCTCTTCGGCCCGGACATCGCGCCGACCCTGCTGGACTGCTACGACTGGCCCGCCGCGGGCGACGACTCCTCCCGCGAGGTCGCGGCCCCCGGCGCGCCGCCCCTCCTGCTCGTCGCGACCACCAACGACCCGGCGACGCCGTACGAGGGCGCCCTCAACATGGCCCGTGAGCTGCGCAACTCCAGCACGGTGCTGACCTACCGCGGCGAGGGGCACGCCGCCTACCTCTCCGGTGACCCCTGCATCCAGCGGTATGTCGACGCCTTCCTCCTGGACGGCACCATGCCGAAGGCCCATACGTCCTGCGACTGAGCGGCGGGCGCGGCTCAGCCGGCCCGGCGGCCGCGTGCGGTCGCGGTCTTCTTCGCCGGGGCCGTCTTCTTGGCGGCGGCCTTCTTGCCCGCGGTCCGCGCGGTGGCGGCGGTCTTCTCGGCGGCGGCGGTCTTCTTCGCGGCCGGCTTCTTCGCCGCGCTCTGCTTCGCCGTGCTCCGCTTCGCCGCGGCCTGCTTCGCGGCGGGCCCGGAGTCCTCCTCCTCGCCGCGCGACCGCCTGGCCGCGCGGACGCTGTCCTGCAGGGCCGCCATCAGGTCCATCACCTGGCCAGCGGGCTGCTCCGCACCGGCCTCGAACTCCGGCTCGCGGTGCGCCAGCTTGGCCGCCACGATCTCGTCCAGCGCCTCGCGGTAGTGGTCGTGCACATCGTCGTCGGACAGCTCGCCGTAGGAGTCCATCAGCGCCTCGGCGGCCGCCACCTCCTTGGCGGCGATCTTCTCCTGCCGCTCGGGCAGCACGCCCTCCATCGGGCGGATCTGGTGCGGCCACAGCAGCATCTGCATCACCAGCGCGCCCCCCATCGGGCGGATCATGGCCAGCGACTCCCGCCCGTGCAGCGCGATCTTGCCGAGCCCGACGCGTTCGTGCCGCTCCATCGCCTCGCGCAGCAGCACGTACGGCTTGGCCGCGGCGGGACTGTCGACGCCCAGGTAGTAGCCCTTGCCCAGCTGCAGCGGGTCGATGTCACCGCCGGCGACGAAGGCCAGGATCGTCAGCGTCTTCGCGGTCGGCAGCGGCAGCGCTTCCAGGTCCTCGTCGCTGAGCGGTACGACGGTCTCGCCGTCGCCGGGCCGGTAGCCGCGGCCGATCTCGTCCGGGGGGATCTCGCTGCCCTCCAGCGAGCACACGGGCTGGTTGCGCACCCGGCCGCCGTCCGCCGTATGGATGCGTACGAAGCTGACCGACGCGGAGCTGTCCGTGGCGTTGTACGCGGCGACCGGGATCGTGACCAGGCCGAAGCTGATGGCGAACTTCGCCGTGGGACGCATGGGGGCCGCCTTCATCGGTGCCGTTCGGCTCCATGCTAGACGGGGCGGACTAACCGTACATCCCGGGATGGATCAGGCATGCAGGTCAGGGCGTACAGGTCAGGAAGATCCCGGTACCCGCGGGGTGCATTGCCCCACTGCGGGCACCGGGACCCGGGATCACGGCCGGGGGTGCCGGGTTCAGGCCGCTCAGGTCACGTGCTCAGGTCACGTGCTCAGGTCACGTGATCAGGTCACCTGATGCCGGTGGTTTCCCACGCACAGCGCCCAGATGATGAAGATGTCGACGGCGATCACCACGATGGCCCAGAACGGGTAGAGGGGGATCCACAGGAAGTTCGCGAGAGCCCCGAGACCTGCCAGGATGACGCCGATGACGCGGGCCCATGTCGCGCCGGTCGACAGCAGCGCGATGCCCGCGAGAAGGATGATGATGCCCAGGATGAGGTGGATCCAGCCCCAGCCCGTGAGGTTGAACGAGAACACGTAGTTCCGCGTCGTGACGAAGACGGTGTCCCTGGCTATGGCCGAGATGCCTTCCAGGAAGGCCATCGCACCACCGAAGATCATCAGCACTGCGGCGAATGCCGTCCAGCCGCCGACGTAGTTTTTCTGAGGGGCCATGGTCCACTCCTCACTTGAGAAACCTGGCCGCCGGCATGCAACCCGCCGGTGGTCATGCCCTGATTCCACGCTTCCACAGCCCCCGGCCATCCGCATGTCAGGGACGTGCTCGGGGGTGACGGTGCAGCAGGGCGGGAACTCGCCGTGTTCGTCGTGGACGTAGTGAACGCTCAGGTCACGAGCTCACACCGGTGGCCGCGCGGTGCCCGGCGCCGGGACGGGGCCGGGCGCGGGTCCCGGCTCCGGCCCCGGCGTCGGCGGCGCCGGACGGGGCGGCAGCGGGTCCGGCTCGGGACGCGGGACCGGCGGGGGCACCGGGTCGGGGCCGGGTGCGGGGACCGGGCCGGGCCCCGGACCTGGCGTGGGTCCTGGCGGTCCGGGGCCCGGACCCGGAGTGGGCGGCACCGGATCCCGGTGCGGGTGCTCCTGCCGGGTACTGGCTCGTTGCGGCATGCGGTTCTCCTTGCCGATCCCGCGCCGGCCATGCAACGGCATGGGCGCGGATTCCCCGGCGCGGCCTGTCCGTCCACTGTGCGCCGGGCCGGCTGACGCGGCGACAGCCCAGGCGTACGAAACGGGCGGCGCCGCCGTCCGGTGCGACCGCGCACGGGCGGCCGCCGCCGCTCACTCCTTCCGCCCCCGCTCCGTCCCGTCCTCCTCGTGCGCGGGCTCGGCGCCCACCGCCTCGTCCAGCAGCGCACGCTCCCGCCGGGCCCGCTCACGGTCCTTGCGCGAGGCCTCCGTGACGTCCAGGAAGATCTGGTCGGCGATCGGCCAGCGCTCCCGCATGTCCCTCTTGACCCGCACCAGCACCTCCTCGACCTCCTCGCTGTCCAGCCCGCCGACGAGGTCGCCCCGGGCCGCGGCCAGCATCGACCGGGTGCCCAGCCGCATCGTCAGCAGCCCGGTCACCGCGTCGATCTCCGGCTGCCCGTCGAGGAACTGATGCATCGCCCGCCGCAGCGCCGGATCGGCGGCCGCGCCGATGATCTGCACCCGCGACTCCCTGGCCAGCTGGTAGGCGACGAACATCAGCAGTACGCCGATGAGCAGCGAGGCCGCGGCCTCCCAGCGCACATCGCCGGTGACGAGATGCAGCCCCATGCCCGCCATCGCGACCAGCACGCCGAAGCAGGCGGTGGAGTCCTCGGCCAGCACCGTGCGCAGCGCGGGCTCGTCGGCCGCGCGGATCGCCGCCCGCATACCGCGGCCGGCCGCCCGCGCCTGGGTACGGACCTGGAGCAGGGCGCGCAGCAGCGACGAGCCCTCGGCGATCAGCGCGACGGCGAGTACGGCGAGTCCGACGACCTAGCCCGTATGGGTTTCCGAACCCCCGAGCGCAGCGCCTCGATGCCCTGGAAGAAGGAGAAGCAGCCGCCCATGACGAAGATGCCGACGGCGGCGAGCAGGGACCAGAAGTACCGCTCCTTCCCGTAGCCGAAGGGGTGCTTGGTGTCGGGCGCCCGGGTGCTGCGCTTGAGCGAGGCGAGCAGGAACAGCTCGTTGAGGCTGTCGGCGACCGAGTGCGCGGCCTCGGACAGCAGCGCGGGAGAGCCGGCGAAGAGTCCGGCGAGCAGCTTGGCCAGGGCGATCACCAGGTTGGCGCCGAGCGCCACGAAGACCGTGACCGCGGTCCTGACGTCCGCCCTGCTGCTGTCGTCGGCCGGCACGCGGCGCCTCCCCGTGGTCGGTTCGGACGGCCGAGGCGAGCGTAGCCGCCCCGGGCGCGCGGTCACACGACCAGTGCCGCCAGCAGGGTGACGCCCGCCAGGAACCAGGCGACGTAGTCACCGACATGACCGGAGTGCAGCCGGCGCAACGCGGTGGTCCAGCCGGCCGGTTCCGCGCGCACCGGCCGCCGGACGGCCCGCAGCGCCAGCGCGGCGGCCAGGGCCGTGGCGAGCAGGCCGTACAGCACGCCGGGCGGCGACCAGTGCGGCGGGGCGGTGGCCCGGGGCTCCGTCGCCCGGCCGTGCAGGACGGCCGTGAGGTAGCCGGTGTGGTCGGTGAAGGCGTCGGCGGCCCGGCCGGCGCCGGTGCGCAGGTCCGGCACCAGGCCCACCGCGAGCGCGCCGGCGAGCAGCGCCGCCGGTACGACCAGCATCGTGTCCGGGACCCGGGAGAGCCGCCCGCCCCGGGTCTCCGGCTCCTCCTCCTTGCCGGTCATCTCCGCGGCGCGGCCGGGCGGGCGGGCACCGAGGCCGAGGAACACCCGGGCGCCGGCCCGGAGCACCGCGCCCCCGGTCACCGCCGAGACCGCCACGAAGACCGCCGTCGCCCAGCCGCCCACCGCCTCTTCGGTGACGGCCTTGCCCAGGGCGGTGCCGAACGGCGGCAGCCCCGCGAGCGCCAGTCCGCCGCACCCGAACAGCACACCCACCCAGGGCAGTTCCCGCCCCTTGCCGTGCAGCTCGTGCTCGTCGACGCTGCCGTGGCGGTCCAGCAGGATCCCCGTGCAGGCGAACAGCGCGGCCTTCACCCCGGCATGGGCGAGTACGTACAGGACCACCCCGCCGACGCCCTCCGGGGTGAGTACCGCAAGGCCCGTCAGGAACAGCCCGGTGTGCGCGACCGTCGAGTACGCCAGCAGCCGCTTGAGGTGCCGCTGCAGCCAGCACAGCACCGCGCCCGTCACGGCCGTCAGCACACCGAGGACCAGCAGCGCCCGCTCGGCGTCGGGCGCCGGGACGCCGCCGGGGCCGGCGAAGACGGTCCAGTAGACGCGGGCCGTGCCGTACAGACCCAGCTCGACCATCACCCCCGACAACAGCAGGCACACCGGAGTGGGGGCGACCGCGTGCGCGTCGGCCAGCCAGAAGTGGAACGGCACCGCGGCGGCCTTGACGAGCAGTCCGGCGACGACGAGGACGAAGGCGGCGATCAGCAGCGCGTCCGGTCCGCCGCCGGGGTGCCCGTCGAGTGCGCCGCCGATCTGCGCGAGGCCCAGCTCGCCGGTACGGGCGTAGAGCAGGCCGATGCCCAGCAAGGTCGCATAGCCGCCGAGCGAGTTGACCACGCCGAAGACCAGGGCGCCCTGGACGGCACGGGCCTCCTCGACGCGGTAGCCGGTCAGCGCATAGGCGACGACGCCCATCAGCTCGAAGAAGACGAAGGCGTTGAAGAGGTCGCCGGTGAGCGCGAAGCCGCACATGCCCGCCTGGAAGAGCAGCACCAGGGCGGGGAAGGAGCCGGCATGGCGGCGCGGCGGTTCGTCGAAGTACCGCCATGCGTAGGCCAGGGCGGCCAGCACCAGCAGCGAGACCAGTGCGGCCAGCCCCAGGCCGATCCGGTCGCCGACCAGCACGATGCCCACGCTCACCCCGCTGTGCGGCTGCCAGCCGCCCAGCCACTCGACGGCCGGCCCGGTCGTGGCCGACGCCGCCGCAGCGGCCAGCGCGAGCGCCGTGGTCACCGCGGCGAAGAGGCAGCCGAGCCCCTCGGCGGCGTACCGCGGCAGCCGGCGGCCCGCCCCGACCAGCACCGCCGCGCCGAACAGGGGAGTGGCCACGATCAGCGGCAGCAGCCGTGCGACGGTCACCCCCGCAGCTCCGACAGCTCGTCCGGATCCACCGTCCGGTGCCGCTTGGCGACCTGGATGACCAGGGAGAGCAGCAGCGCGGTGACGGTCGCCCCGATGACGATGTCGGTGAGGGCGAGGGCCTGCACGACGGGATCGACGACGGGCCGCGAGCCCGGGGCGATGTCGGAGAAGACGGGGGCGGTGCCGCCGTCCCGGTAGCCGACGGCGAGCAGCAGGACGTAGGTCGCGGACTGGCAGACGGACAGGCAGCCCACGGCGTGGATGAGGTTGCGGCTGGTGGCCAGTCCGTAACAGCCGATCAGAAACAGCCAGCCGGCGATCAGATACGGCAGCACGCTCATGTCCCGCCCTCCGTGTCCTTCTCCCCCTGCCCGCTCGCGATCTCCACGGCCTGGTCCAGGAAGCGGGCCAGCAGCACCACCACCCCGGCCGCCACCTCCACGCCGATCGCGGCGTTGAGCAGCGGCACGGTGCCGCCGGAGGAGAGCGTGTTGAACGTGCCCAGGGGCAGGAAGTTGGCCAGAAAGGCCGCGCCGGTCAGCAGCGCGGCCGAGCCCACCAGGAGGTAGGCGGCCTCGCCCGCCGCGTCCGCCACCTCGTACATGCCGACCGGCCGGATCCGCTCCAGCGCCCGGTAGTCCACGGCGATGTAGAGCAGGTGCAGCGAGGTCGCCACCACCACCCCGCCCTGGAAGCCGCCGCCGGGGCTGAGCTGGCCGTGCGCGACGACGTACAGGCCGATGAGCAGGGTGACGGGCAGCGCGAGCAGGGCGTAGCGGCGCACCGGCGGAGCGACGTCGGCGGGTTCGGGCGGCTGCCGGTTCTCATCCCGTGTCTGGCGGAGCAGGACGGCGGTGCCCAGGACGGAGGCGAAGAGGATGGACTCCTCGCCGAGGGTGTCGAAGGCCCGCTGGTCGAAGTTGACCGAGGAGACGGTGTTGGCGGTGTGCCGGCCGAGCGCGGCCCGCACGGCCCGGTCGCCGTACGGGTGCCAGGGCCCGCCGAACGCCGGCAGCCGCCGGCAGGCCAGTACGAAGAGCACGGCCGCGCCCAGGCCGCCCGCGGCCAGCACCCACAGCCGCAGCGTCCGGGTCATTCGTGCTCCTCGCGGCGCTCGCTGCGGGCCTTGCGGCGCACCTTGCGCACGGACAGCAGCACCATCAGCGGCGTCAGCGCGGAGCCGACCGCCAGCTGGGACAGCGCGACATCGGGGGCCTGGAGCACCAGGAAGACGGTGGCCAGTGCCAGGCCGAGCAGCGACAGCACAAAGGACTGGCGTACCGGGTCGCGGACGAGGACGGCGCCGCTGCCGGCGGCGGCCACCAGCAGCAGGGCCAGCAGCACCAAAGGCTTGTCAGCCATCGGACATCCCCTCGGCGGGCGCGGTCAGCCCGTGCCCCGAGGTGACCGCACAGGTCACCGCACGGGCCGCCACCCGGCTGCCCAGCATCAGCAGCGCGCCGATGACCAGCAGTTTCAGCAGTGCCCTGCCGGGGCCCGTGGCGGCGCACAGGGGCAGTACGACGGCCGGCACCGCGAGGTAGTTCAGCGCCGTCACCGCGAGCACCGAGCGCGGCCGCGGGGGACGGGCCGCCAACTCGTCGGCGAGCAGCCGCACATAGAGGAGGGTGCCGGCGGGCCCCAGCACCGCGAGCACCAGCGCCGTGTCGACGTAGGCCGGACGGTGGAAGCCCTGGGCGAGCAGCAGGAAGACCAGTCCGAGCAGCGTGGCCGCCAGGTTCTGCGCGGGCACCCGCCGCCGCACCGGGCCGGTGGCCGCGCCGAAGGCGGCCGGGGCGACACCGCACAGCAGCAGTGCCCAGCCCGCGGCGGTCCACCCGTTCACCGGCCGCCGGCCGCGCGCCGCGCCCCGAGGGCCGCCGCGGCCGCGATCAGCCCGGCGCCCGCGCCGACCGCCCACTCCAGCGTGTCGACGGGCCCGATCAGCACCATCCACAGCCCGGTCAACGCCGCCCACCAGCCGATGAGTTCGCCGCCGGCCGCCAGTCGTCGAGCCATCCGCGCACGCACCTCCTGCCGACCGGGTACCGGGTCCACAGGCTCACATGCGAGCGCGGGAGGGCCCCGTCACCGCGCCGCGGGTTACTCCGTCGGGGTGGGCGGCGCGGCGGCGGGCGCCGTCAGCCGGTCCAGGTCCAGTCGGCGACCTCGGGCAGATCGGTGCCGTGCTCCCGGATCCAGGCGTGGTGGCGGGTACGGGCGTCCGCCATCTCCTGGCGCAGCGCGTGCGCGCGGACCCCGAGGCCGGGCACCCGGTCCACCACGTCCATCACCAGCCGGTACCGGTCGAGGTCGTTGCGGACGACCATGTCGAAGGGCGTGGTGGTGGTGCCCTCCTCCTTGTAGCCGCGGACGTGCAGGTTGCGGTGGCCGGTCCGGCGGTAGCAGAGCCGGTGGATCAGCCAGGGGTAGCCGTGGTAGGCGAAGACGACCGGTTTGTCGGGGGTGAACAGGGCGTCGTACTCGAAGTCCGGCATGCCGTGCGGATGTTCCCCGGCCGGCAGCAGCCGGGCCATGTCGACGACATTGACCACCCGCACCGCCAGCTGGGGCAGATGCCGGCGCAGCAGTCCGGCGGCGGCCAGCGTCTCCAGCGTGGGCACGTCTCCCGCACAGGCCAGCACCACCTCCGGGCCGCTGCCGCTCTCGGTGCCCGCCCAGTCCCAGACGCCGGCGCCGCGCGCGCAGTGCGCCCGCGCCTCGTCGAGGGTGAGCCAGTCGAAGCACGGCTGTTTGCCGGCCACGATCACATTGACGTAGTCACGGCTGCGCAGCGCATGGTCGGCCACTGACAGCAGGGTGTTGGCGTCCGGCGGAAGGTAGACCCGCACGACCTCCGGGCTCTTGTTGAGGACATGGTCGACGAAGCCGGGGTCCTGGTGGGAGAAGCCGTTGTGGTCCTGCCGCCACACATGCGAGGTGAGCAGGTAGTTCAGCGAGGCGACGGGGCGGCGCCAGGGCAACCGGCGGGTGGTCCGCAGCCATTTGACGTGCTGGTTGACCATCGAGTCGACGATATGGGCGAACGCCTCGTAGCTGGAGAAGAGCCCGTGCCGCCCGGTGAGCAGATAGCCCTCCAGCCATCCCTGGCACAGGTGCTCCGAGAGCACCTCCATGACCCGGCCGTCGCGCGCGAGATGCTCGTCGGTGCCGAGCGTCTCGCCCTGCCAGGCCTTGCCGGTGACGTCGTAGAGCGCCTCCAGCCGGTTCGACGCGGTCTCGTCGGGGCCCATGACCCGGAAGTCGCGGCGCTCGGCGGTGGCCTCCATCACCGCCGCCAGCAGCCCGCCCAGCACCCGGGTCGGCTCGTGCAGCGCACCGCCGCGCCGGTCGACCTCCACCGCGAACCGCTCCAGCGGCGGGACGGGCAGCTCCCGCAGCAGCAGCCCCCCGTTCGCGTGCGGTGAGGCACCCAGCCGGCGCGCGCCCTCGGGCACACCGGCGAGTACGTCGGGCCGCGGCCGGCCCTCGGCGTCGAACAGCTCCTCGGGCCGGTACGAGCGCAGCCAGTCCTCCAGCTGCCGCAGATGGTCCGGGTCGTCGCGGACGCCGGCCAGCGGGACCTGGTGCGCGCGCCAGGTGCCCTCCACGGGCTGCCCGTCGACCTCGTGCGGGCCGGTCCAGCCCTTGGGCGTACGCAGCACGATCATCGGCCAGCGGGGGCGTTCGGTGACGCCGTCGCTGCGGGCCCGGCGCTGGATGTCGCAGATCCGGTCCAGCGCGTGGTCCATGGCGGCGGCGAGGTCCTGGTGCACCGCCGCGGGGTCGTCGCCGGTGACGTGGAGCGGCTCATGGCCGTAGCCGCGCAGCAGCGCGTCGAGTTCGTCCTGGGGCAGCCGGGCCAGCACCGCCGGGTTGGCGATCTTGTAGCCGTTGAGGTGCAGTACGGGCAGGACGGCGCCGTCGTGCACCGGGTCGAGGAACTTCGTGGCGTGCCAGGACGCGGCCAGCGGCCCGGTCTCCGCCTCCCCGTCGCCGACCACACAGGCGACCAGCAGCCCCGGGTTGTCGAACGCGGCGCCATAGGCATGGGTGAGGGAGTAGCCCAGCTCACCGCCCTCATGGATCGATCCGGGCGTCTCCGGCGCGACATGGCTGGGGATCCCGCCGGGGAACGAGAACTGCCGGAACAGCCGCGCCATGCCCGCCGCGTCCCGGCCGACGTCGGGGTACGTCTCGGAGTACGTGCCGTCCAGCCAGGAGTTGGCCACCACCGCGGGCCCGCCGTGCCCCGGGCCCCATACGCACAGCGCGTCCAGCCCGCGGGCCTTGATGACGCGGTTGAGGTGGGTGTGCACCAGGTTCAGCCCGGGCGAGGTGCCCCAGTGGCCCAGCAGCCGCGGCTTGATGTGTTTGGGGCGCAGCGGCTCCGTCAGCAGCGGATTGGCCATCAGATAGATCTGCCCGACGGACAGGTAGTTGGCCGCTCGCCAGTGGGCGTCGAGGATCCGCAGCTCATCGGCGTCGAGCGGGCCCGGCGCCGGGTCCGCCGCCGCGGCCGTCGCCGGGGGGTGCGCGTCGTGCATCTCATCTCCTCACCGAGGCGGCGTGCGACGGGGTGTTCACAGTGCGCGCAGCGCGGGCAGCAGCGTGGACTCGGCCCAGTCCAGGAACGGCTCCTGATGGCCGCCGCCGATCTGGACCAGCGCGACCTCGGTGAAGCCCGCGTCCACGTACGGGCGCACCGCGTCGACGAACCGGCCGACGTCGGCACCGCACGGGACGGCCGCGGCGACGTCCTCCGGCCGGACGAACCGGGTCGCGCCGTCGAACCCGGCCGGCCCCGGCAGCTCGGCGTTGACCCGCCAGCCGCCCAGCATCCAGCGGAACTGCTCGTGCGCCCGGCGGATCGCGGCCTGCTGGTCGGGGTCGTAGCAGACGGGCAGCTGGCCGACCCGCGGCTTGCCCACTCCGCCGTGCCTGTCGAAGGCCGCCAGCAGCTCGCCCTCGGGCTCGGTGGCGATCACCAGGTCACCCAGCCGGCCGGCGATCTCGCACGAGCGCTCACCCGATACGGCCACCCCGATGGGCGGCGGTGGCTCGGGCAGATCCCACAGCCGGGCGTGCACCACGTCGAAGTGGTCGCCGTGGTGGGTGACCTCCCCGCCGGCGAAGAGCGCCCGGATGATCCCGATCGCCTCGGCGAGCCTCGCCAGCCGTACCGGCGCGGCCGGCCATCCCGCGCCGACCACATGCTCGTTGAGGTTCTCGCCGGAGCCGAGCCCCAGCCGGAACCGGCCGCCGGACAGCAGCTGCATGGTCGCCGCCTTCTGGGCGACGACGGCGGGGTGGTAGCGGGTCGTCGGGCAGGTCACATAGGTCATCAGCGGAATGCGGTCGGTCGCCTGCGCGGCGGCGCCCAGCACGCTCCAGGCGTACGGGGAGTGCCCCTGGGACGCCAGCCACGGAGAGTAGTGGTCGGAGGTCACCGAGAAGTCGAAGCCGGCCCGTTCGGCGGCCACCACATGGCCGACCAGGGCCCGGGGCCCGGCCTGCTCGGTCATCATCGTGTATCCGACGTGCACCATTCCCTCCACATTGCGGGGGTGACGCGGTACGGGCAACCGGGCCCGGCCGGTTCAGTCGGGCGGCTCGGGGGCCGGGTGCTCGTCCGGCTCGGCACCGGGCGGCTCGCCCGGGTGCGGGCCCGGCTCGTCCGGCTCCGGCTCTGCGGGAACCGGGTCGCGCGGCACCGGATCGGGTTCGCTCGGCACGGGGCCGGGACCGTCGGGTGTCGGTTCCGTGGTCATCGCAGTCATGGCGTTCTCCTTCCTCTCCATCCTGCGTCCAATGCCCCCGGCCGGCCCGCTCGAGGAAAAACGTCAGTAGACGTCCCGGACGTAGCGCTTCTCGGCAGCGAGCTGTTTGACGTAGGCGGCGGCCGCGTCCTGCGTCAGGCCGCCGTGCGCCACGGCGATCTCGCGCAGGGCGCGGTCCACGTCCTTGGCCATCCGGGACGCGTCGCCGCACACATAGAAGTGGGCGCCGTCCTGCAGCCAGGCCCACAGCTGGGCGCCGTGCTCACGCATCCGGTCCTGTACGTAGACCTTGGCGCGCTGATCGCGGGAGAAGGCGGTGTCCAGCCGGGTGAGCAGCCCCTCCGCGCGCAGCAGGCCGAGTTCGTCCTCGTAGTAGAAGTCCGTGGCGCGGCGCTGCTCGCCGAAGAACAGCCAGTTGGGCGCCTGGTGGCCACGGGCGCGCCGCTCGCCCAGGAAACCGAGGAAGGGCGCGACGCCGGTGCCAGGACCCACCATGATCATCGGCGTGGCCGGGTCGGCCGGCGGCCGGAAGTGCGGGGCGCCGCGGACGAAGACCGGCACCGGGCTGCCGGGCGGGGCGTCGGCGAGGAAGGCGGAGGCGACGCCCTTGCGCGGGCGGCCGTGGCGGTTCTCGTAGCGGACGACGGAGACCGTCAGCTCGATCAGACCGGGGTCGGTCAGCGGGCTCGACGATATGGAGTACAGCCGGGGGCGCAGCCGGGGCAGCACCGCGGCCCACTCGGCGGCATCGGCCCGGACCGGGTGTTCGGCGACCACGTCGACGGCCTGCCGGCTCCAGGCCCACTGCGCGAACTCGCCCTTGTTGTCGGGCCGCAGCAGCTTCTTGAGCACCCGGTCCCCGGTGCGCTCGGCGATCAGCCGCAGCAGGCCCGGCGAGATCCGGGTGATGTCCAGATGGCGGTGGAGCGCCTCGCCGAGCGGCGCCGCGCCCAGACCCGGGACGTCGACGGTGGCGGCGGGGTCGAGACCGGTGACGGCCAGCCACTCCGCCACCAGCTCGGGGCAGTTCAGCGGCTGCACCCCCAGCGCGTCGCCCACTCCGTACTCCAGCGGCCCGCCCTCGGCGTCACGGGTGTCGAAGGTGAACCGGCGCACCTCCTTGGTGGCCCCGGCCCGGCTCAGCAGCTGATTGCCGACGAGCCGGGCGGTGGCCGGTGCGTCCTTGGAGGGGCGGCCGGAAGACGGCGGCCCGACGGCGGCCCGGGACCGCGCCTCCTGCGCGACGGCGGTGCCGGCCCCCGTCCCTTCCCCCGGCTCCGCCCCGCCCTCCAGGGCCCTGAGCACCTGCTCGACCCACTGCTCCGCGGGCTGCTCGTAGTCCGGTTCGCAGTCCGTGCGCGGCACCAGCCGTACCGCGCCCAGCTCCTCCAGACGCGCATCGAGCCGGCGCCCGTGGCCGCAGAAGTCGTCGTACGAGGAGTCGCCCAGCGCCAGGACGGAGTAGCGCACACCGTCCAGCCGGGGCGTGTCCGGCGCGTTGAGCGTCTCCCAGAACCCCGAACCGTTGTCGGGTGCGTCACCGTCGCCGAAGGTGCTGGTGACGAGGAGCAGATCGGCGCCGCGCGGCAGGGTGGCCGGCGCGCTCTCCGCCATGCTCAGCAGCGTCGCATCCCGCCCGCTGCCCTTCAGCCGCCGGGCCGTGTCGGCGGCGACCTCCTGTGCGTTGCCGGTCTGCGAGGCCCACAGCACAAGGACGGTACGCGCCGACGCGGCACCGGCCGCCTCGGCGGGGGCGTCCACCGTCGCCGCCACGCCCGGCGTGCCGTCCTGCGTCGGCCGGCCGTCGGCGGCCCGCGAGAACATCCCGGCCAGCACACCGTTCACCCACAGCGCGGTCTCCGGGCAAAAGGGCGCCTGCGCGGGCAGCACGGGCGTGCCGGGGGCGGGCGCCGAACGCAGTCCGGCGAGGAAGCCGGACAGATAGCGGCGCTCGTGGTCGGCCAGGACCGGCGGCGCGGCATCGGGGATCTGGAACACCTCGGACAGCAGCGCCAGCGCGCCCTCCGTCCCGCCGCCGAACCCCGCACCGGGCCCGGACGCCCCCTCCGTACGCGCCCCGCCCGCCCCGTCCTGCGCGGGCACGCGCTCACCGGCGACCCTGGCCAGCGAGACCGCACACACCTTGAACTCGGGCTGGAAGGAGACCGGGTCGACCGCGTCATGGGTCACCGCGTTGACGCTGAGGTACTCGCCGAACAGATCGTTCCAGTGGAACGGTGCGAAGCAGTTCCCGGGCCGCACCCGGTCGGTCACCACGGCCGGCAGCACCGCCCGCCCGCGCCGCGAGGCGACCTCCACCGCATCGCCCTCCACGACGCCCAGCGCCTCGGCGTCCCGCGGATGGATCTCCACGAACGGCCCCGGGTTGAGCTTGTTCAGCTTGGCGACCTTGCCGGTCTTGGTCAGGGTGTGCCACTGGTGCTGCAGCCGCCCGGTGTTGAGGACGAAGGGGAAGTCGTCGTCCGGCAGCTCGGCCGCGGGCAGGTGCGGCCGGGCGAAGAAGGCGGCGCGGCCGCTGGGGGTGGGGAAGGACAGCCGGGGCCGCGAGCCGTCCGGCCGCACGACGAGCTCCTGGCTCACCCCGTCGTTGAGGTAGCGCACCGGATTGCGGTCGGGCCCGTCGGCGGCCGCGCTGGGCCACTGCACGGGGGTCTCCCGCAGCCGCTCGTATGACACTCCGCGCAGGTCATACCCCGTCTGCGGGTTCCAGGCCCGCTTGATCTCCTCGAAGATCTCCTCCGCGCTCTGATAGCCGAAGGCGTCCTCGTACCCCATCTCGCAGGCGATCCGCGCGATGATCCGCCAGTCCGGCCAGGCCTCGCCCGGCGGATCGGCCGCCGGCCGCACCAGCGTCAGATTGCGCTCCGAATTGACCATGACGCCCTCGGACTCGCCCCACATCGCGGCCGGCAGCACCACATCGGCGTACGCGTTGGTCTCGGTCTCCTCGAAGACGTCCTGGGCCACGACGAACTCCGCGGCCTCCAGCCCCTCGATGACCGTCCGGCGGTTGGCGACCGAGGCGACGGGGTTGGTGCAGATGATCCAGCAGGCCTTGATCTCTCCGTCCGCCATTGCCCGGAACATCTCGACCGTCCCCTGGCCGCCCCCGTCGGCCCGCAGCGTCCCCGGGGCGAGGTCCCACAGCTCCTCGACGAAGGCGCGGTCCTCGGCCACCAGCGCCGAGCGCTGTCCGGGCAGCCCCGGCCCCATGTAGCCCATCTCGCGGCCGCCCATCGCATTGGGCTGGCCGGTCAGGGAGAACGGGCCGGCGCCCGGCCGGCAGATCGCGCCGGTCGCCAGATGCAGGTTGATCAGCGCGTTGGTGTTCCAGGTGCCGTGCGTGCTCTGGTTCAGCCCCATCGTCCAGCAGCTCATCCAGGCGCCCGCCGCGCCGATCCACTCGGCGGCCCGGCGCAGGTCCGCCTCCGGGATCCCGGTGGTCTCCGCCACCGCGGCGGGCCCGTAGTCCGCGAGGAAGCCCGCCATCGCCTCCCAGCCCTCGGTGTGCTCGGCGATGAACGCCTCGTCGAGGTCGCCGTTGTCCGCGAGCAGCCGGAGCAGCCCGTTCAGCAGCGCCAGATCCGTCCCCGGCGCGACCTGCAGGAACAGGTCCGCCTTGGCCGCGGTCGCGGTGCGCCGCGGATCGACCACGATCAGCTTGGCGCCCGCCTTGACCCGCTCCATCATCCGCAGGAAGAGGATCGGATGGCAGTCGGCCATGTTGGAGCCGATGACGAGGAACACCTCGGCGTGCTCGAAGTCCTGATACGAGCCGGGCGGGCCGTCCGCGCCCAGCGACAGCTTGTAACCGCTGCCCGCGCTCGCCATGCACAGCCGCGAATTGGACTCGATGTGCCGGGTGCGGACGAAGCCCTTGGCGAGCTTGTTCGCCAGGTACTGCGCCTCCAGCGTCATCTGACCGGAGACGTACAGGGCGAGCGCGTCCGGGCCGTGCTCGTCGACGATCGCGCGCAGCCGGCCGGCGGTCTGCCTGATCGCGGTGTCCATCGCCGTGGCCGCCGGCTCGTCGCCGCGGTCCGCGCGCACCAGGGCGCTCGACAGCCGCCCCGGAGCGGCCAGCAGCTCGGCGCTGGTCGCGCCCTTGGTGCACAGCCGGCCGGCGTTCGCCGGGTGCGCCTTGTCACCGGCGGCCTTACGGACCGTGCGGCGCCCGTCGCGGTCCGTCGCGACGTCCAGGACGATTCCGCAGCCGACACCGCAGTACGAGCACGCCGTCCGCACCTGCGTGAGGTGCTCTACCAGCGGTTCCGGTGCGGTCACGGACGGTCCCTTCGTGGGTCGGAAGCTGGTCCGACCCTACGAGCGCCTCGTTAACCGGGTGTCACATCGAGCGATCAACGGTCGTTACGGCGGCCACACAGCGCCGCACGGAGCCCCGTGAGATGCGGCCGTCCTTCCGCCGTCCTCAGCCGTCCTCCGCCGTGCCCAGGAAGTGGAAGCCGGGCCGCGGGTGCATCAGGAAGTCGTGGTGCGAGATGTTCCAGGCGTACGCCCCGGCCACGCCGAACACGACCCGGTCCCCGGCCCGCAGCCCCGCCGCCGGAACGTTGCGGGCGAGGACGTCCTTGGGGGTGCACAGCTGGCCGGTGAGCGTGACGCGGTCGCCGCGCGCCGCGGAGCGGGGCCAGGGGTGCGGCCAGGGCTCCTCGGTGGGCAGGACCGTACAGGGCTGGTCGTGGCCCTTGGTCGCGGGGGTGCGCAGATGGTGGGTGCCGCCGCGGACCACCGCGAACTCCTCGCCGTGGCTGTGCTTGACGTCCAGCACCTCGGTGGCGTACCAGCCGCAGTACGCGGTGAGGGCGCGGCCCGGCTCGATGCGCAGCGTGAGGTCCGGGTGCGCGGCGGCGAGGTGGGCCAGGCCCGCCCCGTACGCCGGCCAGTCGAAGCGGCGCTCCGGCGCGGCGTAGTCGACGGCCATGCCGCCGCCGAGGGTCACCTCGCGCAGCGGGACGCGGTGGCGCGCGGCCAGCCCGGCCGCCCAGGTCACGATGGCCTCGGAGACGGCCAGCTGCTCGGGCGCCTCCAGGCCGCTGGCCAGGTGGGCGTGGACGCCGACGAGTTCGAGGTGCGGATACGTGCCGTCGGTGAGCAGCGCGACGACCTCGTCGGCCTGGGCCGGGTCCAGCCCGAAGGGGGTGGGGCGGCCGCCCATGGCGAGCGAACTGCCGTCCAGGCTGCCGTCGTCGACGGGCAGGTTGAAGCGGGCCAGCACCGCGATGCGGCGCTGCGGCGCGTGCGCGGCGGCGAGGCCGGCGAGCATATGGAGCTCGTACACGCTCTCCACGTGGAAGCGCTGTACGCCGAGTGCGAGCGCCCGGGTGATCTCCTTCGGGGTCTTGCCCGGTCCGCCGAAGGCCAGCGGCGCACCGGGCACGGCCTTGCCGACGTGCGCCAGTTCACCGCCCGAGGAGACCTCGTAGCCGTCGACGTAGGGGCGCAGCGCGGCGAGTATCTCCGGCTCCGGGTTGGCCTTGGCCGCGTAGTAGAGCTCCACGCGCTCGGGCAGCGCGGCCCGTACCGCGGTCATGTGGGCGCGCAGCGCCGTCATGTCGTAGACGTATGCGGGGAGTTCCTCGGCGGGCAGGGCCAGGACGCGTGCGCGGACGGCGGGGGTGGGAGGGGTCATCGTGCGCTCCAGGGGGTGGTGTCGTCGGTGCGCCCGGCGCCGGACAGGACGGCCTCGGCGAGCGGCGAGGGCAGCCGGACGTAGCCGGCCTCGCGGTCGGCCTTGCGCTCCCAGCGGGTGAGCAGATTGGCCTTGGCCGGCAGCGGCACGCCGGCGAGCAGGGCGGCCAGCCGGGGCGGGCAGCCGTGGCGGTCCGCGTGGGTCTGGAGGGTGCGGCGGACCTGCGCCCACAGCTCCGTCTCGGTGTCCGGGTGCAGATCGGCGAGCGCGGCGAGCATCTCGGCGACGTGGTTGACCAGCAGGCAGTACACGACGCGGTCCCAGCCGCGCTGGGCGTCGTAGGTCATCGGTCCCGCGATCCGCTCGGGGAGCGAGGCCAGCAGCTCGGTGTGGTGCTCGGGGACGAGCTTGGTGCCCTCCAGGTCGCGGAAGAGGACCTGGGCGGGCATCCCGTCGCCGTCGACGCAGACCAGGACGTTCTGCAGATGCGGCTCCAGCACCAGGCCGTGGTCGAAGTAGGCGGCGAGCACCGGCGGGAGCAGGAGGTCCAGGTAGGCGGCCCACCACTCCAGCGCGGCCTGCGGCCCGGTGCCGGCCAGGAGCCGGGAGACATGGGCCGGGCCGGTGGCGTACTCGTCGGCGACGGCGGCGGCCAGCAGCGGGGTGGTGCCGGGCAGCAGGTGCTGGGACAGGCCCTCGCGGACGATGACGCCGAACCCTTCGAGCAGCTCGGTGTCCGGGCGGCCGTCGGCGCCGGGCAGCGCCAGGCTGCGGTAGGCGGGCTCGCGGAGCACCGCGCTGCCGGGGAAGCGGGTGGCGAGATCGTCGAGCACCGGCGCCAGCAGGCGGGTCAGCGCCACCGCGCCGGACAGCTCGTAACTGGCGTTCTTGCGCAGGCAGTTGGTGATCCGGACGTTCAGGCTGAACTTGAGGAAGGCCGCGCCGTCGTAGAGCGTGCGCACCGACGCGGTGGCCGCGAAGGGCTGCTCGCCGGTGCCCAGTACGCGGATGTCGCCGCGGTCCTGGGCCTCCTTGAGGCCGGGGTGGCCGCGCAGCAGCTCGTACTGCCAGGGGTGTACGGGCAGCAGCCGGTAGCCGTCCGGGACGCCGGGGTGCAGGGCGTCCAGCGGGGCGGTGGCAGCCGCCTCGACGGCCTCCTCGGCGATCAGCTCCGCGCGCACGGCGAGCAGCAGCAGCGGGAAGGCGGCGCCGGTCTCCGGCGCGTAGGACTGCCAGGCGACGGGGTCGCCGGTGCGGGCCTTGGGGGTCGGGTGGAAGCGGTGGCCGAGGATCAGCGACTGCTCGGAGGCGACATACGCCGACTGCCAGTCGGCAGGAGCTGTCTGCCAGTCGGCACGGGCTGCCTGCCAGTCAGCCGGGGCTGTCTGCCAGTCGGCCGGGGCTGCCTCGTGCCGGTCGTCGCGGGCGGCCAGCGCGGCCGAGACGGCCTGGTGGCTGGAGGCGATCTGGTCCAGGAACTCCTCGTTGTGCACGCCGGTCCGCAGTGACAGCTCGGCGTGTACGTACTCGGCCAGCCGGCGCCAGCCGACCTCGGCCCAGCCGTCGGCGGTCTGCTCGGTCACCGGGCCGGTGAACCGGTGCGCGCCGAGCAGCGACGTACGGCGCAGTGCGACCCGCAGCAGCACCCCGCGGCGCGGCAGTCTGAGCAGCAGCCGCCCGTTGTCGACGGCGGTTTGGTGCTCGGGCCCGGACACCTCGCGCAGCAGGCAGTTGAGCAGGGTGTGCGCCACGGCCCGGTCGGCGGTGGGCAGCCCGGCGGGTGTGGCCGGGGCGGTGCCGGGCGAGTTGGTCAGCGAGGGCATCGAAGGCTCCTGCGGGTCCGGAGAGTACGGGGGAGGAGGCGCGGCAGCAGGCCGGGCGCGCCGGTGGCGAGGACGGCGGCCAGCGCTGCCGCGGTCCCGGTCAGGACCGGCGCGGCGGGGCCGAACCAGTCGTTGCCGGCCGCGGCGGCCACTCCGGCGGCGACCGCACCGGCCTTGGAGAAGAACTCGATCGAGCCGAACAGCCCGCCGGGGGCACGGCCCTTGGCGCAGTCGGCGGCCAGTACGGACAGACAGACCAGGCCCATGGTGAGCCCGGCGCCGAGCACCAGCCGTACCGCGACGAAGGCGGGGAGCGAGTCGGCGATGCCGTGCCCGGCCAGGCCCAGCGCGATACAGCCGAAGCCGAGCACGATGCCGAGCCGGGGGCGGCGGTGGAAGAGGGAGTGCACCGCGATCGCCGCGGCCAGGTAGCACATGTGCGGCAGGGCGAACAGGACCCCGGACACCATCGGTCCGGTGCCCGGTATGCGCTCCTTGATGAGGGCGATCAGGTACGGGAAGGAGATGACGGTGGAGAAGACGAAGGTGAACTCCAGGGCGTACAGGGCCCGCAGGGAGGCGGCCGGGGCGCACTCGGCCGGGTCGCCCGCGGCGGCCTCGGCCGGCGCGGCCGCCTCGTCCTCCGCCGCGGCCCCGGCCTGCGGGGATCCGGTGGCCCGGGTCCGCGGTGGCTCGGGCAGCGCCGCCAGCATCACGGCGGCGGTCAGCGGCAGCAGCGCCATCAGCGCGTACTGGCGGTGCGGCGAGAGCCAGGGCGTCAGCGCGCCGACGACGATCGGTGCGCACACCAGTGCCGCCCGGGCGCTGCCCTGCATCAGGGTCAGGGCCCGGGACAGGGCGTGGCCTTCGAGTGCCGCCCCCAGGTAGCCGTTCGAGGCCGCGAAGGTTCCTCCCAGGATCCCCTGGAGCACCAGTGCGGCGGCGAAGGTCCCCAGCGAATCGGCCCAGCCGGCCAGCAGGAACGCCGCGGCGAGCCCCAGCTGTGCCCGCAGCAGCAGCCGTTTGCGGCCGTACCGGTCGGCGAGCCGTCCCCACAGCGGTGCGCCGACGGCACCGAAGATGGTGGGCACGACGTACAGCAGTCCGGCCCAGCGGGCGGCGCCGTCGCCCAGCTCGGGGAGGATCTCGGTGAGGTACGGCGGCAGGCCCAGCGCGGCGAACGACGCCACGAAGTAGCAGCCGGCCACCGCGTACACCTGGCGGCGGGCGAGGCCCGGACCGACCTTGGTCTCGACCGCGGCCGCGTCGTCCCGGCGGGTGGCGACGGATCTCGTCGGGCTTGTCCGGCTCATCGTCATGTCACCGCAGACCGGAGGTAGTTGGGGCCGGTGGTGTAGTGCTTGTTGATGTCGGCCGCGCCCGAGCGCTCCTTGGACAGCAGGGTTCCGGCGCTGACCATGGCCTTGACCGGCAGCTGCCCGGCGTCCAGCACATACGAGCGCAGCACGGCGCCCGGTTCGCCGGGTGCGGTGCCCAGCCGTTCGACGGCCTCGGCGAGCCGGTCGCGGACCAGGGCCAGCAGCCGGTCGAGCGGGGCCCGCCCGTGCCGCGCCAGCCCGAAGGCGTAGGAGCCCGCGCAGAGGTGGACGGTGATGGTGGTGAACAGGTCCAGCACCGGCTGGTCGTGCGCGGCGAAGATCCGGGCATCGGCGAAGTCCGCGGGGGCCGGGGCGTCCGCGCCCAGGGCGTCCCGCAGCCGCTCGGTGTTGATCCGCGGCCCGTCGTTGTCCTTGAACAGCAGCCGCAGCCGGGTGCCGTGCGCCCCCTCGTCGAGTACCAGCGAGATGTTCTGCTGGTGTGACTCCAGGCCGATGCCGTACCCGAACAGGGTGGTCTGCCAGTCGAAGAGCAGGGTCAGGCAGGCGTCCAGGAGGGCCAGCGGGTCGCCGCCGTAGTAGCGGTCGGCGAGCAGGTCGATCACCAGCCGTCCGCCGGGCGCCGGGGCGAGCAGTGCGGCCATCGGCACCACGGCGCTGTCCTCCAGGCCCGCCGGGTAGCGCCGGCACAGCACGGCCAGCAGCTCATGGCCGGCGTGCGCGTACACCGTCTCGTCGGCCTGCAGGACCGACTCCGCGAACCGCGGCTCGCGGGCGAGCACCTTCGCCAGCAGCCGCTGGCCCGCGGCGCCGTCGATGAGCGTGGGCGGCTTGATGGTGCGGCGGTTGCGCATCCCGAGCGTCGAGGTGGCCAGTGGCAGCTTCAGATGCAGCCGGGGGTCGGCGGCCACGGCCACGGTCCGCATCGACAACGTCGGCACCACGCCGAGCAGTGCGCGCTCGGAGAGCACCGCATCGCGCTCCAGGCCGGTCGCGCAGAGCGCTTCGTTCAGCGGGTCGCCGAGCGTCAACGGGTGGACCGGCAGGGCGAGATGGCTGCCGGTGAGGTGCGGAAGGCCCAGCTCTGCGGGCGTCGGCCAGCAGCGGGGCAGGGTCGCCTCCCCGCCGGGCACGGTGACCGCGCGGCGCGGCACGGCGAGCCAGCGCAGTGCGAAGCGCGGCCGGAACTCCGGTGCGTAGGAACGGAGTTGGGACTCCTCAAGGCCCAGACGGCCGCGCGCGGTCGGGTACACGGGGTGGTCGAGCCGGGCCGCGAGGGTGTCGTACGCCAGCCCCCCGTCCAGTCCCCGCCAGGCATCGGAGTCCGGGCCGTGACGTTTCGTCAGTACGGCCTCGGCCTCCTCCCGGGTCCGGGTGTGCAGCCGCATCGTCGCCAGCGTCTGCCGGCACTCCTCGGCGAACGCCTCGAAGCCCGGGCGGTCGGCCGGGTCGGCCAGCTCGCCCAGCGCGGTCAGGACCGCGTCGGCCGAGGTCAGCCGGGCGCCGTCGGACTCGCGGACGAGCAGCGGCAGCCGGGCCGTGTACGCGCTCTGGTAGCCGTCCGGCTCCAGCGGCAGCAGCAGGGCACCGGCGGCCTCGCCGGCGGGCAGCCGCAGCCACGGTCCGTCCGGCCGCTCCAGCACGGTGCCGCGGGTGCGCAGCCCGACGACGTCCTCGCGCAGCAGCGCGCCGAGCACCCGCAGCAGCAGCTCGGACTCCTCGGCTGCCCCGGTGCGCGCCTCGCCGGTCCGCGCCTCGCCGGTGCGGTCCGCGAGGGTGTCGGGGGCGACGGTCACGACGAGATCTCCCAGCGCTCCGTGGCGAGGAAGTCGTCCGCCAGCCGGTCCACGGCCGCCCGGTCGGCGCCGGTGACCCGCAGCACGCCCAGGTAGTCGCGGTTGGTGGCGTACAGCGGGTGCGCACTGCCGACTTCGCGCAGCGGCCGGTAGCTCAGCCGTACGCTGTCGCTCTCGCGGTCCGTGGCGGCCGGTGCGCCGGTGAGCGTCCCGGCCCGGTCGGCCAGGGCGTAGTCCACCCGGCCCGCACCGTCGCGCCGGGCACCGAGGTCGGCGGGCAGCGGCTCGCCCAGATGCGTACGCAGGATGTGCTCGAAGAGCGGGATGTCCAGGAGCTGCGCGAGCAGCAGGTCGCACTGGTCGCCGATGACGCGGTAGTTCACCTCGATGAGCCGGGCTCGTCCCTCGTGCACCACGAACTCGGTGTGACAGGCCCCGAAGCCGACGCCCAGCGCGTCGAGCTGGGCCAGCACCTGGGCGACGACGGGCTCGGGGTGGGCGGCGACGAAGTCGAGCCGCTCCTCGATGAAGGCCGGGGGCGGGGAGACGACGGTGTGGAATCCGCCCAGCACATGGCGCACCCGCCCGTCGCCGAGCGTCTCCAGGGTGTAGAGCTCACCGGGCAGGAACTCCTCGGCGACCAGGGCGGCACCGGGCCGCCGCGCCTGGATCTCCTTGGCGCGCGCCACCAGTTCCTCGGCGTCACCGACCAGCACCACGTCCTCGCTGGCCACGCCTTCGCGGGGCTTGAGGACACAAGGGTAGGGCAGGCCGGCGTCGGCCAGCGCGGAGGGGTCCTGGTCCGGCGCCAGCTCGGCGGTCCGTACGGTGTCGACGCCGGCCGCGGCGAGATGGCGGCGCATCTCGGCCTTGTTCTTGGCGCGCAGCGCGGCCCGCCAGTCCTTGCCGGGCAGCCCGAAGTGGTCGGCGACCAGCGCCGCCTGGGTCTGCAGATGGTCGCTGTTGGTGAAGACCGCGTCGGCCGGGTGGTGGGCGGTGATCCGGCTGATGACGGCGCGGAAGTCACGGACGTCGCACTCCAGGACCTCGGTCCCGGGGTAGGTGCGCCGGTGTGCTTCGGGCTGGTCCGTCAGGACCGTGACATCGAGACCGAGGCGGGCGGCGGCGGGCAGGAAGCCGTCGGTGACCGAGTCGGTGGGGTTGAGGGCGAGCAGATACATCCGCATGAGCGGACCCCTTCGGGACAAAGGCGGTGCGGGGACGTCGGAGCGGGGGCGGGCCGGGGACGGGGCCCGCCCCCCGCGGTTCAGCTCTTGGGCAGCGGCACGCCGGCGGCCTTGGCCACGTCGGCGAGCATCCGCTCGGCTGCCTGGATGCCGATGCCGGACATCCAGGTCTCGTCCGGCACGTCGAAGACCTTGTCCTTCTTGACGGCCGGCAGGTCCTTCCAGACCGGGTTGGAGGTGACGTCCTTCTGCTGGGTCTTGTCCGGCGTGTCCGCGACGGTCACGAACACCAGGTCGGCGTCGGCCTTGTCGATCTGCTCCGGGCTGACGTCGAGCATCGTCTTCAACGGGTCGGTGGAGCTCTGCGACTTCGGCCGGGCCAGGCCGATGTCGTCGAGGACGACACCGCTGAAGGAGGACTTCTGGTAGAGGCGGGTCGGGCCGGCGACGAAGCGGACGACCGAGGCCGACGGCATCTTGCCGTACTTCTTCTTGATGGCCTCGCCCAGCGCCCCGGCCCTGGCCTCGTACTCCTTGAGCCGCTTGTCGGCCTGCTTCTCCAGGCCCAGGGCCTTGGCGTGGACCTTCAGATTGGCCTTCCAGGGGCCGCCGGTGGTCTCGGTGAAGACGGTCGGCGCGATGTCCTTGAGCTTGTCGTAGATCTTCTCGTGCCGGACCTTGGAGGACAGGATCAGATCGGGCTTCAGCGAGATGATCTTCTCGAGGTTCGGCTCCAGCAGCGGACCGACGTCCTTGACGCCGTCGATCTTGCCCTTGAGGTAGTTGGGGAAGCCGCCCTCGGTCTTCATGTGCGGGGAGACCGCGCCCACGGGCTTGATGCCCAGCATGGTGACGTCGTCGAGCTCACCGGTGTCCAGGACGACCACGCGCCGGGGCTTGGCGGGGATCTTCACATCGCCGCCCATGACGCTCTTGACGGTGCGCGGGAAGCCGGCGCCGGCGCTGCTCTTCGCCGAGTCGTCGTCGGCGGACTTGCCGCCGCAGGCGGTGAGGGCGGCGGTGCCCAGGACGACGGCGAGCGGGGCGGCCAGTGCGCGTGCGAGACCGCGGGAAGTGGTTCTGGAGAACATTGGGGTTGGACTTCCTTGGAGGGGAGCGGAGAGCGGAAACGCCCGTGGGGGAGGGCGGTCGGGTCAGGCGGAGACGGCGGTGTGCCGCTGCGCGCTGCCCTTGGGGACGACCAGCGGGGTGCCGGTCTCGGGGTCGGGGATGACCCGGCAGTCGACGTCGAACACGGCCTTGACCAGCTTCGCGTCGAGTACGTCCGCCGGGGCGCCGGCCGCCGCCAGCCGCCCGTCCTTGAGGACCACGAGGTGGTCCGCGTAACGGGCGGCCTGCCCGAGGTCGTGCAGCACCATCACCACGGTGCGGCCCGCCTCGGCGTGCAGCGCGGCGACCAGATCGAGGACGTCGAGCTGGTGCCGCAGGTCCAGGAAGGTGGTGGGCTCGTCGAGCAGCAGCAGGTCGGTGTCCTGCGCCAGCGCCAGCGCGATCCAGGCGCGCTGCCGCTGCCCGCCGGAGAGCCGGTCGACGGGCTGGTCGCGCAGCACGTCCGTGCCGGTGCGCCGCAGCGCCTCCTCCACCGCCTGCTGATCGGCCGCCGACCAGGCGCTCAGCAGCCGCTGGTGCGGGTACCGGCCGAGCCGTACCAGCGCCTCGACGGTGATCGCGTCGGGCGTGACGGGCTGCTGGGGAAGCAGACCCATCCGCAGCGCCAGCGCGCGGGCCGGCATCCGGTGGATGTCCGCGCCGTCCAGGGTGACGGTGCCGGCGGCCGGGGCGAGCAGCCGGGTCAGACCGCGCAGCAGGGTCGACTTGCCGCAGGCGTTGGGGCCGACGACGGCGGTGACCGCGCCGCCGGGCAGTACCAGGTCGAGGCCGCCGACCACCAGCCGGTCGCCGTAGCGCAGGTCGAGTCCCTGGGTGGAGAGCTGGTTGGCGGTCATCGGACACTCCTGTTGACGGAACTGCTCTGACGGATCATCAGCACCAGCAGCCAGGGCGCGCCCAGAGTGGCGGTGACCACTCCGACCGGCAGCCCGCTGACCGGCAGCAGATACTGCGCCACCAGATCGGAGGCGAGCAGCAGTACGGCACCGGCCAGGCCGGACAGCGCCAGCGTCCCGGCGGTCGGCGGTCCGGCGAGGAACCGCACCATGTGCGGGACGGCCAGGGCCACGAAGGCGACCGGGCCGGCGAGCGCGGCGCCCAGCGAGGCCAGCACGATGGCGACGGTCAGCACCTGCAGCCGGGCGGTGTGGGTGTTCAGGCCGAGCGTGCCGGCCGAGTCGTCGCCCAGATCGAGCACGGCCAGCCGGCGGTGCAGCGCGAAGGCGACGACCAGCGCCAGCGCCACCGCCCCGCCCGCCGACCACACCTCGGTCCAGCTGCGCCCGTACACCGAGCCCGTCGTCCACTGCAGCGCCGAGCCGGCCAGCTCGGCGGGGAAGCGGACGACCATGAAGTTCACCGCGGCGGTCAGCCCGGCCTGTACGGCCAGACCCACCAGCACCAGCCGGGTCACGCTGGTGCCCGAGCGCCAGCCGAACACCCCGAGCAGCACCGCGGCGAGCAGCCCGCCGGCCAGCGCGGCCAGCGGCATCAGCGCCTGCGAGGCCCCGGCGGCCAGCATGGCCACCGCACCGAACGAGGCGCCGCCGGTCACCCCCATCACATCGGGCGAGGCGAGCGGATTGCGGAACAGCCGCTGGAGCAGCGCACCGGCCACCGCCAGTCCCGCCCCCGCGACGATCGCCGCGGCCGTCCGCGGGGCCCGGAACTCCTGGACCACCAGCACCGTTGCCGTGTCTCCGATGCCGAACAGGCCCAGGGCCGCGTCGAGGGGCGGCAGCGGCATCTCGCCGTTGGCCACGGAGACCGTGCTCAGCGCGCAGAGCACCAGCAGGCCCGCGACGGCCAGCAGCGGGGTCCGTCGCCGGGCGGCCCGGCGTACGGCGGACGGGGCGCGGGTGGCCTTTTCGGCCGTCACGACGCCGTTCATCGCGCCACCTTCCGGGCCAGCAGCGCCAGCAGCGGTGCGCCGAGGAACGCGCTGATGATGCCGACCTGGAGCTCGGACGGCCGGATGACGACCCGTCCGAGGATGTCGGCGACGAGCAGCAGCAGCGGCCCGGCGATCAGGCAGCCGGGCACCAGGACCCGGTGGTCGGACGTCCGCAGCAGCTGGCGGACCAGGTGCGGTGCGGCCAGCCCGATGAAGGCCAGCGGGCCGGCCACGGCCACCGCGGACGCCGCGAGCAGGACGACGGCCAGTCCGCCGGCCGTACGGATCCGGGTCACCGGCACGCCCAGCGCCTGCGCCGCATCGTCGCCCAGTGCCAGGGCGTTGAGGGCCGGGGTGAGGGCCAGCGCGATGACCAGGCCGGCCGCCAGGGCCGGCAGCACCGGGTAGAGCACCTCCAGCGGCCGCTCGGCCAGCGAACCTGCCAGCCAGAACCGTGCCTCTTCCAGCGACCGCTTGCTGGCCAGCATGACCGTCGACGTCCAGGAGAGCAGGACGAGCTGGAGGACGGTGCCGCCCAGCGCGAGGCGCACCGGGTCGAGGTCGCCGGCGCGCCGGGCCAGCGCCTGGGCGAACAGGGCGGCCGCCGCGGCGCCCGCGAAGGCGAACCAGAGGTACTCGACGGGCCGGGTCAGATGCAGTGCGTAGATCGCGGTGACCACGGCGAAGCCGGCGCCGGCGTTGATGCCCAGCGTCGTGGGGGAGGCGAGCGGGTTGCGGGTGATGCCCTGGACGACCGCTCCGGCCACTCCGAGCGCCGCGCCCACCGCGAGTGCGACCACGGTCCGCGGCAGCCGGAGCCCCGTCACCACGAGGGCGTCCCGCCCGTGTGCGGCACCCGACAGTGCGTCAAGCACGGTGGAAAGCGGTACGGACCGGGCGCCGACGGCGAGGCTCAGCGCGGCGCAGACGGCCAGCGCGCAGAGCCCGGCCGCGAACAGCGGGACGCGCCGCAGGGCGTGCGCGGCGCGGCGCTCCGGGGGCACCGGGGGCGCGGTGGCGGATGGTTCGGTGGTCGACACGCGTCGTGACATTAGGTTAGGCATGCCTAAACCCGCAACCGCCGATTCGGAAAACGATCAACTACCCGTTTTGTCGGCGATCAATTACCCGGCTGTGCCCAAGACGCTCCTGACCTGGGGTGATTGGCCCGGTTGCGACCCGTCGGGCCGCGGTCGCCAGGGCGTTTCCCTCGGTTGCACGACTCAAAAAGTGTATCCGTTGCACTTTCTTATCCGCTGTGCTTTTCTGGTGGCATGAACCCCACACCTCCCCGAATCGCGATCATCGGCGCCGGCCCCGGCGGGCTGACCTGTGCCCGCGTACTGCAGCGGCACGGCGTAGCGGTCACCGTCTACGAACATGAGGCGTCCGACCGGGCCCGCCCGCAAGGCGGCACACTGGACCTGGAGATGACGACCGGTCAGCAGGCGCTGCACGCGGCGGGTCTGTACGAGCAGTTCGCCGCCGTCGCCCGCCCCGAGGGCCAGGAGATGCGGCTGCTCGACCACACCGCCACGGTGCTCTTCCGGCACGCGCCGGCACCTGGGGGTAGCGCTGGGGGGACCCCCAGGACGGAGTCCGGGGGAGGGGCCGACCGCCCCGAGATCGACCGCGGCCTGCTGCGACGCCTGCTGCTGGACTCCCTGGCACCCGGCACGGTCCGCTGGGGCCACTACCTGCGCACCCTGCACCCGCTCGGCCACGGGCGCCACAAGGCGGAGTTCGACGACGGCCACACCGAGGCCTTCGACCTGGTCATCGGCGCCGACGGCGCCTGGTCCCGGGTGCGGCCGCTGCTCTCCGACGCCACCCCGCACTACTCCGGCGTCACCTTCGTCGAGTTCGGGCTCGACGACGCCGACGCCCGCCACCCGGACATCGCCCGGCTCGTCGGCAACGGCAGCATGATGGCGTCCCACGCCGACCGGGCGCTGATCGCCCAGCGCAACAGCCACGCCCATATCCGCTGCTACGCCGCCTTCCGCGGATCCGAGGACTGGGCGTCGGCGGCCGGGGTGAGCCTGGCGGACACCGAGGCGGTGCGCGCCGTACTCCTCGACGCGTTCGCGGGGTGGGACGAGCGGCTGCTGGCGCTGCTGCGGGAGAACGACGGCGGGTTCGTCAACCGGCCGCTGTTCGCGCTGCCGGTGCCGCACACCTGGCCGCACACCGAGGGGTTGACGCTGCTCGGCGACGCCGCGCATCTGATGACGCCGTTCTCCGGCATGGGCGCCAACCTCGCCATGCTCGACGGCTGCGAACTCGCCCAGGCCGTCGCCGCCCACGGCGACGACCTCGACGCGGCGGTACGCGCCTACGAGGCGGCCATGCTGCCCCGCTCCGCACGGGCCGCCGAGGCGGCCGCCCGCGGCCTGGCCAACGCCATCGCCCCCGACGCCCCGCAGGGATCGCTGCGCCATCTGCGCCGGATGGCCGGGCAGCGGGGGGACTGACCTCCGGTTGCGGCTCCGTCGCGCCCGTCGCACGATCGGCAGCGTACGGACAGCGGCCGGCTGCGCACGGGCGCGACCGCGGCCCGGCCACGGCCCGGCGCGGAGGGACGGAACACCGTGAAGATCACTGAGCCCGCACCCGGCGCCCCGTGCTGGGTGGAGCTGGGCACCTCGGACGTGGACGCCGCCAAGGTGTACTACCGTCAGGTCTTCGGCTGGCGCGCCGAGACCGACCCGCGCGCCGAGGCCGGCGGATACACGGTGCTGTACCTGGGCGCCGCCCCGGTCGCCGCGCTGGCCCCGCTGTCGGTCCCCGGCCAGCCGACCGCCTGGACCGTGTCGTTCGCGACACGGGACGCCGATGCGCTGGCCGCCACGGTCACCCGGGCCGGCGGGCGGCAGGTCAAGGCCCCCGCGGACGTCTTCGACCTCGGCCGTTTCGCCGTGCTGGCCGACCCGGAGGGCGCCGTCTTCGAGGTGTGGCAGGCCCGGTCGTTCGCCGGTGCCGCGGTGCTCAGCGCGCCGGGCTCGCTCGGCTGGGTCGAGCTCGCCACCCGGGACGAGGAGGCGGCCAAGGCCTTCTACACGGGCGTCTTCGGCTGGACCGTCGGCACGCACGAGGACTACCCGCAGTGGGGCCTCGACGGCGCCGACTTCGGCGGTATGAGCGCGCTGGACGAGTTCTACCCGGAGGACGTCAGGGCGCACTGGCTGCCGTACTTCGCGGTCGCCGACGTCGACGAGACGGCCGCCCGGGCCGCCGAGTCCGGGGGCATGCTGCTGGTGCCGCCGACGGACGTCCCCGACGGGCCGCGGATCGCCGTGATCCGCGACCCGCAAGGCGCCTCCTTCGGTATCCACCGCGTCGGCACCGAGGGCTGACCCCTTCTGCCGTCACCCCTCGTACTGTCACACGAACGGCGGCCTGTTCGTCGTTTCACCCCATTCCGGGGGTTTTTTGAGCGTAATGTCCACTTCGCGCCAATGGGTGGCATTGCGCGTCAAGAACAGGAGACCCCCTATGTCCACGACCGAAATCCTCGTGGCCCGAGGCAAGAAGCTCGCAGCCGGTGCGGGCGCACTGACCGCGGCCGTCGCCGTCGGCGCGACGCTGTTCACCGCGGCCCCGGCCCAGGCGACGACGCCCGGACCCGTCAGCTCCGCGAAGCCGTACGGCATTGTCACCACGAAGATGGGTCTGAGTG
Organism: Streptomyces sp. NPDC002446; assembly: GCF_053595675.1. NCBI lineage: Bacteria > Bacillati > Actinomycetota > Actinomycetes > Kitasatosporales > Streptomycetaceae > Streptomyces > Streptomyces sp. NPDC002446. Next base: position 57,894 of record NZ_JBSFYC010000005.1, read on the forward strand.
CGCGTCAGTACCCCAGCACGGACTCCTCCGTGCGGGGCTTCTTCCGTCACCGCGCGCAGATCGGCCTGGTGTGCAAGGTGCGCACCCAGAGCGTCGGCGGCAACAGCGTCTGGTACCTCACCCGCGACGAGCGGGCGTCCTGGATCGCGGCGAAGTACGTGACCAACACCGGACACGTCAAGTACTGCAAGGACGTGCAGCGCGGCCGGCTCCAGCCCGGCGGCAGCAACAACCCGGCGAAGCACGCCATGGGCTGATGGCGCCCGGCTGAGGCCCGGCCCGGTACCCGCGGGTGCCGCGCCGGGCCGGCCTCGATGTGCACCAGGGCCGCCCGCCGTCCCCGGCGCCCGGTGCGCCGGTTCCGCCCCCTTCCGTATTTCTGCAACAAGTTCTACTGTGCCCCTCGATCCCGTCATCCGACGGACCGTCAGGACGCCGCCACCGTCGGACCGGACGACCGGACCGGACGAACTGGAGGGGCCGTGCACCTCGAATACACCCCCGAGCAGCAGCAGTTGCGCGCCGAACTGCGCACCTACTTCGCCGGTCTGGTGCCGGACCACGCCCTGGCGCTCCCCCGTGACCGCAAGGACACCGAAGCAAGCCCCCTCGCCGGTTCCGCCGCGGACCACAAGCGCTTCTACCGCGAGACCGTGCGCCGCCTGGGTGCCGACGGGTGGCTGGGCGTCGGCTGGCCCAAGGAGTTCGGCGGGCGCGGGATGACCCCGATGGAACAGTTCATCTTCTTCGACGAGGCCGCACAGGCGGGCGTACCGCTGCCCCTGATGGCGCTGAACACCGTCGGACCGACGCTGATGCAGTTCGGGACCGAGGAGCAGAAGGCCTACTTCCTGCCCAGGATCCTCTCCGGCGAGATCGACTTCGCGATCGGCTACAGCGAACCGGACGCCGGCACCGACCTGGCCGCCCTCAAGACCCGCGCCGTACGCGAGGGCGATCCGGAGACCGGGCACTACGTCGTCAACGGACAGAAGATCTGGACGACCAACGGGGACACCGCGGAATGGGTGTGGCTCGCGGTGCGCACCGACCCGGACGCCCCGCCCCACAAGGGCATCACCATGCTCCTGGTCCCCACCAGCGACCCCGGCTACTCGTGCACCGTGATCAACACCCTCGCCTCGCACGACACCACCGCCAGCTATTACGAGCACATCACCGTCCCCGCCTCCCGCCGCGTCGGCGACGAGAACAAGGGCTGGCGGATCATCACCAACCAGCTCAACCACGAGCGGGTCACCCTCGCCGCCCACGGCACCATGGCCATCCGCGCGCTGCACAACGTCCAGCGCTGGGCCGCCGACACCAAGCTCGCCGACGGCCGCCGGGTCATCGACCTGGGCTGGGTGCGCGGGCGGCTGGCCCGTACCCATGCCCGGCTGGACGCCATGAAGCTGATGAACTGGCAGATGGTCGACGCGCTCCAGCAGGGCGCGCTCTCCCCGCAGGACGCCTCCGCGGTCAAGGTCTACGGCTCCGAGGCCCGGCGGGACGCCTACGCCTGGCTGATGGAGGTCGTCGGCGCGGCCGGCCCGCTCAAGGAGGGCTCGGCCGGCGCCGTACTGCACGGCGAACTGGAGCGCGGCTACCGCTCCGCCGTCATCTTCACCTTCGGCGGCGGCAACAACGAGATCCAGCGCGAGATCATCTCGTGGATCGGCCTCGGGATGCCGCGGGTACGACGCTGACCTGCCCCCCACCCGCCCCGTCGCGCGTTTCGGCCGCGCGGCGGGGCGTCGGCATGCCGCCGGGCAGCACCCTTTCCCTGTGAACCGGGCGGCGGACGGCCGCGCCGGGGTCCTGGATTTGTCCCTGTCAAGCATTGGTTTTTTCCATTCCGTGCATGTAAAACGCACAGGGACGAATGTGAAGTGAATATGTCCGGATGCGGCATCCGGCTGCTAATGTCGGTATCGCTTCCTGGAATCCGGACCAGAGCCGGAATTGGCAGAATATTTACACTGGTATGGATCGATGGCGTACGTTGGCCATCGGTGCTTCTTTTTCGTCGGGGGAGATGGGCTGTGCTGCACGGAGCTGCAACCGCGGATGTGTCCTGGGAAAAAGTGGCGGACTCCATCGAATTCATTCCGGCGGAGTATTCCAGCAGGGTCCAGTCGGAATCCGTGGCGCGGGACATGCTCGGCTGTGAACCGGCGGATATCGACAGGCTGGTCGATGCGGGTCTGCCGTTCGAGGACCGGTCCGGGGTGCGGCACTTCGACGCGAACGATCTGTACAACCTCGGCATGTATTCGAACAAACGGACGACGCAGCCGGAGCTTGCCTTCCGTATGCTCTTCCGGTTCGCCGGCCGGCCGGTCGACGATCTGCTGCGCGCGAAGTCCTGGGATTTCCGGGTCCAGCTGGAATGCGCCGACTGCGCCGGGGAAGCGCCATGGCGCTTCGAGGCGCCGGATGCCGTCCGGTTCGGCGGGCAGGTCGCCGAGGTGACGGTGCCCGAGGCGAGTGCGGGGTCGGCGCAGTACGCGGCGACGGTCACCACGACCGGCGCGCGCACTCCACTGGCCTCGCCGGTGCTGCGGCGGCTCACCCGCGAGTACCTGGACGCCGGTTACCGCTGGCAGATGATCCCGGTCTCCATGCAGGCCGACCACGAGCTGGTGCACTCCCTCGGCGCGACGAGCTGTATCGCGGCGAGCCTGTTCCTGGCCGAGCGCTTCCGTGCGGCCGGGTACCGGGCCGAAGCGAAACGAGGCTGGTTCTGCGGTGTGCTGGGCGGCGCCCTCGACCTGCCGCACGCGTGCGTCGAGGTCGAGGACGACGACGGTGCGTTCAAGACCGTCGACATCGCCAAGGCGCAGCTGGCCGCGCGACTGCCGATGAACACCGAGGCTTTCCAGGAACTGTGCCTCGGATCGATCTACAACAAGGTGATTCCGTCCACCGCTTCCGGTAATGCGTCCTTCGGCTATCACGAATGTGGTTCACGGCTGCCGATCCAGGTGCGCGCAGATATTCGTGCAGTGCGTCAAATCTGATTCTGGACCACTCCACGGGGAAAGACGAGTGAAAATGGCGGTACGCGAGATAGAGCCGGTCCTGCTGAATCTTGACCGGCTGGAGAACCTGGCCGAATCCGGCTACTACAACCCGTACACGATGTTCGACTGGCCCGACGCGATCGAGCCCGACCTGCCGTGGATGAGCGAGAGCCTGACCACGCTGGCGGGCACGCCGATGTGGGACGAGCTGACCCGCGAGCAGCAGATCGCGCTGACCAGGTACGAGGCGATCAACTTCTTCAGCCTCAATATTCACGGAATCCGTGAATTGATGAGCGAAGTCGTGATGCGCATCCACGAGCGAACCTATGCGAACGTCTCGGAGTTCCTGCACCACTTCATCGGTGAGGAAAACGAGCACATGTGGTTCTTCGCGCAGTTCTGCCTGCGCTACGGCGGCAAGCTGTATCCGGCGCAGCCGACGCTGAAGGCCGACTCGGTCGAGCACCTCTCGCCGGTGGCCCGCGAGCTGATCGTCTTCGCGCGCATCCTGATCTTCGAGGAGATCGTCGACTACTACAACGCGCACATGGCGACCGACCAGTCGCTGCCGCCCATCGCCCGCGAGATCAACCGGGTGCACCACCAGGACGAGAGCCGGCATGTCGCGTTCGGCCGGATGATCTTCGTCAATCTGCTCGGCCAGGTGGCCGAGCGCGATCCGGCCGAGGTGCCGGTGGTCGCCGAGTACCTCGAGAACTACCTGCAGTACAGCATCGGCACCCTCTACAACCCGGCCGCCTACCGCGACGCGGGCATCCCGGACGCGCTGGCGCTGCGGCGGCGCGCGCTGGAGCACCCCGCCCGGGCGGAGGCGCACGACCAGGTGCTGAAGCGGACCAGGAAGTTCCTTTCCAAGGCGGGCGTCGGTAGGGAAATCGTCAAATGACCGATCCGATGCAGGCCGTCCAGGAGTTCATCCTGGGCCGCAACCCCAAGCTCGACCAGGTGCCCGTCGAGCTGGACCTGGTCGACAGCCGGGCCATCAACTCGCTGGCCTTCGTGGAGTTCATCTTCCTGCTCGAGGAGCTGACCGGCGAGTCGATCGATCCGGAGGACCTGGACCTGGACGACTTCCGCACCCTCAACGCCATCGAAGCACGATTCTTCCAGCGGAAAGCGGCACGATGACCACAGCGACCGACAACGGCCTGAGCGTTCTCGACGGCGACCAGCTGCGTTTGCTGCGGGCCGTCGACAGCGTGTTCCGGCGCCTCGCCGACGGCTGGGAGGCTCCGGAGTTCCGGTTCCCGTTCCTGATGCGGTGCCAGGACCTCGACAAGTTCGACTACTACGACAACTTCCCGCATCTGGGCCTCGCCGCCACCCGGCTCGATCCGGAACGCGTGGGCACCCTGCTGGCCGAGGCGTCCCGGCCGCTGGACCGGATCCCGACCGAGGTGATGGAGGCGAGCGGGTTCGCACTGCCCTCGGCGGCGTGCTACGCCATCTACGTCGATCTGGCCGGCGCGACACTGCCCGCCGGCGGGACGATGCGGACCACTCTCGGCACGTGCTTCCGCAACGAGAACCACTACGACGGCCTGCAGCGCCTGCTCGGCTTCTCCATGCGGGAGATCGTCTGCATCGGACCCGAGGACGACGCCAAGAACCATCTGCTCCGCGCCAAGGACGCCGTGGTGTCCCTGTGCGCCGAACTCGGGCTGGACCTGCAACTCGAGGTCGCCACCGACCCGTTCTTCGACAAGAACAGCGGTAAGGCGAAGATGCAGCGGCTCTTCCCGGTGAAGGAGGAGTTCGTCGTCAACGGCCTGGCGATCGGCTCGGTCAACTACCACCGGAACTTCTTCGGCGAGCGGTGCGCCATCCAGGCCGGCGACGCCACGGCACACACCAGCTGCCTCGCCTTCGGCCTGGAGCGGTGGGTGCACACCCTGACCGAGCGGTTCGGCAGCGCCGCCGACGCGGTGTCCGCGGTCGAGAGCCTGGGCTGATGCGCGCCACAGTGTCAGGGGTGCTCGGCACGGAGGTGAGCCTGCTGCAGTCGGGCATGGGCGGTGTCGCGGGCGCGGAGCTGGCGTGCGCGGTGTCCAACGCCGGCGCGGCAGGCTGTGCGGGCGGCTACAAGCTGGTGGACGGCGCGCTGTCGGCCATGCTCGGCAGGCTGACCGCGGGTACCGACCGGCCCGTCGGCGTGAACCTGATTCCGGAGGTGGTCGGGCCGGACGAGCTCGACCGCCAGGTGGCGCAGGTGCTCGACGAGACGCCGGACCATGTGTACCTGTCCTTGTTCGGCATGCCCGACGACGCGGTGTTCGAGCGCGTCGTCGCGGCGGGCCGGCGCCTGGTGGTCCAGATCGGGACCGTCGAGGACGGGGTGCACGCGGCCGAGCGGGGCGCCGTGGTGGTGGCACAGGGCATCGAGGCCGGCGGGCATCTCCTCGGTACCTCGCACCGCGACGAACTGGTCGCGGCGCTGCGCGCACGGCTGCCCGGCGCCTGCCTCGTCGCCGCGGGCGGGATCGGCTCGCCGGACGAGGCCGGCCGGGCACTCGCCGCCGGAGCCGACGGCGTACTGCTCGGCACCGCCTTCGTCGTCGCGAACGAATCGCGGGCCCACTCCTCCTTCAAGGCGGCGGTGACCGCCGCTGCCGGGACCGACACCGTGATCACCGATGTCTACGAGATCGGATGGCCGGGCCGGCGGCACCGTGTGCTGGCGACGTCCGTGACCGGCGACCCGGGGCAGGCAAAGAAATTCATCGGCCGCACGGTGGTCGAGGGAAAGCCCTACCTGGTGCCGCGGTTCAGTGCAGCGGTGCCGACCGATGCGACCAGCGGCCGGATCGAGGAGATGGCGATGTACTGCGGGCTGTCCTGCGGTGCCCTTTCCGACGAGAACCCGGCGGCCGATGTCGTTGCCGAGTTCGCGGGTGTCCTCCGGGACGCCGAAGTCATCAAGAACGAGCAAAGGATGGAAAGCGATGTCAGCCGGTGATCTGCAATACCGCGAGGACACGCCGCGAATTCGCACCAGGGAGGGTGTCGAGCTCTACTACGAGTCCAGCGGCGAAGGCACTGCCATCACGGCCCTCAACAACTTCTTCATCACCAGTCCGTTCTGGCGGGAGTACACCGGGGAACTCGCCCAGAACCACCGCGTTCTGAGCTACGACCTGTGCAACCACGGCGCGTCGTCGCGCGTCGAGCACGAGCCGACCTGGGCGGAGCACGCGGCGGATGTGATCGGGCTGCTCGATGCGCTGGAGATCGAGTCGACCTATCTGATCGGCACGTCGGCCTCCACCCAGCTCGCCCGGGACGTGGCGCTGCAGTACCCGGACCGGGTCAGGGGACTGGTGCTGGCGGGCCCGGCCCTCAGCCTGCGGGGCATGCGGCGCCACCGGCAGCTGCAGCGGGCGTGGCTGCTGACGCTGAAGAGCCACGGGGTCGCCGCCCTGTACAACCACATGTACCCCGAGGTGATCAGCGGGGACATGAACGAGGAATCCGGTACGCCGGGCTTCCTGGGGCTGCGGGAGAGCTTCCTGGCGATGAACACCGTGGAGGAGCTCACCAACGGTCTGAATCTCGCCCTGCAGGGTGAGACCAGCCCCGAGCTGCTGTCCCGCATCGACGTGCCCACCCTGGTCGTCCTCGGTGACGACGACATCCTGCTGAGCCCGACGCGCGGACAGGAACTGGCCGATCTCTTCCCGAAGGGGCGCCTCGAACTCATGCCGAAGGCCGGCCATGTGCCGTTCCTCGACGACCCCGAGGGCTTCCAGGCGATCGTCCGCAAGTTCATCGAAGAAGCGGAATCGCATGTCTGACACGGTGGTGGAAGCCGAGGTCCGGCAGCGCATCCGCGAACTGCTGGTCGATCTGTTCGGCGGTGACAGCTTCGTCAGTGGCGTGCCGGACACCGTGTCGCTCCGCGAGGCGGGGGTGCCCTCCACCGCACTGGTGAGTCTGCTGGTGGCGATGGAGGACGCGTTCGGCTTTGAATGGGAGGACGACGTCCAGCCGGAGGTGCTGCGCTCGATCGATTCGCTGGCGGGGCACGTCGTGTCGCTGCGCAACTGAAGGCCGCACGGTGGCTGTTGAGCTGGCGGTTCCCGCGGGAGTCGCACCGCGTACGTCGATGGAGTGGCGCCCGGTGCCCTGGCCCCATGGGCCGGCTCAGCAGTTCGCGGCAGGTCGTCGCGCGGCCGCCGCGGCGCTGGCCGGTGCCGGGTCCGCCGAGCGGATCGTGCCCCGTGAGGCCGGTGGCCGGCCGCGCTTCCCGCGGGGATTCGCCGGTTCGATCTCCCACACCGATCACCTGGCGGTCGCGGTGGTGGTCCCCGGTGCCGAGGCGGTCGGTGTCGACATCGAGACCGCGGTCATCAGTCCTCGCGTGGCCGCATTCGTCCTTCGTGAGCGGGAGCGGCACGAGCTGCTCCCACCGGCCGGGCAGTACACCCCCCGTGAGCTGTTCGCCGCCAAGGAAGCAGCTTTCAAGGCCATGAACGGAAACGGCGCGCTGGGCGAGTTTCTGTTCTGGTGGATCGAACTCAGCCCGTCCGAGGGTGCGTTGATCGCGTCGTACCGCGACGAACCGGTACCGGTGTGGGTTCATTCGGAGGCAGATCTTTCGTTCGCCTTGGCGATACGGAGGTGAAATGTGCGATTCACCTCGAATGGGAGAAGAGAACGCAATGGATCGCGATATTTTCAAGATCGTCGATGAACTTTTCCGTAACCGACTACAGGTACCCGAACTCGACCCCGAAGTCCCGCTGGTGGACTACGGGCTCGATTCCATTCGCTCTATCGATTTGATAGTCGAAATGGAAGGCAAGTTTGATGTGCACATTTCCGACGAGCAGGCAGCTCTGATGCAGACACTGCGTGACGTCGTGGACCAGATCACCGCGTCGCTGACCGCGCGGGCCAGGTAGGGGGACAGTGACCCATGAACGCCGAATCTGGTTTCGCGCGATACGCCCGGCCCGAGTTCGCCAGGCTCTTCCGTGCACTCAATCTGGATGTGATCTACCGAGCCGGCCAGGGTGACCACCTGACCCGGGAAGCGCCGGACGGAGCCGGCCACGCCGACTCCACCGACCAGGTGCTGGACCTGGTCGGTGGTGCGGGTTCGTCGCTGTTCGGGCACAACCACCCGGCGCTGCTGGAAGTGGCACGGCGGTGCTTCGACGAACAGACCCCCTTCAACGCGCAGGCCAGCATCCGTCCCGGAGCGGCCGAGCTGGCGGAGCGGCTGTCCGAGATCGTCGGCGCCACGACCGGTGCGAGCTACGTGGTCACCCTCGGCAGCACCGGCGCGGACGCGGTGGAAGCCGCGGTCAAACACGCCACGGTCGAGCGCCGGCGGCGGCTCGGCGCACTGCAGGAGGATCTCGAACTGGCCCTGCGGCGCGTGCGGCGGGACGGGCTCGCGGACGTCCCCTGCGCGAGCGGGCCCGCGGCCGGGCGCCCCTGCGCGGAGCTGCTGAGCGAGTCCCTCGACCAGATCGCGGAGATGCGGGCGACCGATCCGGTCTTCGTCTCGCTGCGGAACGCGTTCCACGGCAAGACGACCGCCGCCGGCACGCTGACGCACGGCGGGAACGTGCCGGCGGATCTGCACGTACCGGGACCGCGGCACCGGCGGCTGCACGACTGGACGCCGCGGGAAGTGGTGACCGCGCTCGACTCCGAACGCGTTCCGGTCCACTCGGTCAGGGTCGACGCCGCCGGAGTGCCGCACTCCGCCGTACGCCATCTGTCGCCGCTGGCCGCCTGCTTCGTCGAACCCGTCCAGGGCGAGTCCGGGGTGCGCGAGGTTCCGGCCGAGACCCTCGCCGCCCTGCGCGAGCTGGCCGACCGGCACGAGGCGGCGTTGGTGTTCGACGAGATCCAGTGCGGCATGGGACGCACCGGCACCTTCCTGGCCTCCGAGGACTCCGGTGTGGTCGCCGACTACTACCTGTTCTCGAAGTCCCTCGGGGGCGGGCTGGCCAAGATCTCGGCGCTGCTGATCGACGAGAAGCGGTATGTGGCGGAGTTCGGCCGCCACCACACCTCCACCTTCGCCGACGACGACTTCTCGTCGCGGATCGCGACGGCCGCGCTGGACCTCTCCTTCGCCTATCGCGACCGCATCGTCGAGACGGGCACCCTGCTGCGCGAGCGCCTGGCGCAGGTCGCGGCGCGCTGGCCGGACGCCGTCGTCGAGGTGCGGGGACGCGGACTGCTCCTGGGCATCGAATTCGCGCTGCCGCAGCCCGAGTCGGGCCTGCTGCGCGAGGCGATCGACTCCGAGTCGCTCGGCTACCTGATCGCCGGCCGTCTGCTGCACACGCACCGGATCAGGGTCATCCCCACTCTGTCCGCCCCCACGACCGTCCGTGTGCAGCCGTCCGCGCTGCTGGAGCCGGCCGATGTGGACCGCGTCGCCGCCGCGTTCGACGACGTCGCGCGCCTGCTCTCGCACGGTGACTACGCGACCTTGCTGGAGCATCTGACCGTACCGGCGGCCGGCGCGTGGCAGCCGCGACAGCACGTCCCGCTGCCGCGCCGCGACCGGCCGGTACAGCGCAGCGGGAAGCGGGCCGGCGTTCCGCGCGTCGCGTTCCTCGCCAACCTGGACGTCCCGAGCAAACTGTGGTCCATGGCGCCGGAGCTGGCGGACTGGTCGGACGCACAGTGTGCGGCGGCGCTCGACCGGATGTGGGGCGAACTGGACCCGTTCGAGGTCGCCCGGCACCGCATCGCCTCCGAGGCCCAGGGCGAGGTGGAGATCATCATGGTGGCGGCGCCGTTCACCGCCGCCCAGGCCAACACCGCGCTGCGGGCCGGTCAGGGGGCGTGGCTGCGCCGCACGGTGCTCGACGCGGTGGAACTGGGGGTCTCGCTCGGCGCCGAGGTCATCGGCCTCGGGGGCCACACCTCCATCGTCACCAACGCCGCGCGGGACGTGGTGGAGAGCGACATCAGGGTGACGTCGGGCAATTCGCTGACCGCCGCCTGCGCCTACGACCTGCTCCAGCTGAAGCTGGCCGAATCCGGCGTCGACGAACGCCGGGTCGGAATCGTCGGCGGCATCGGCAACATCGGCGCGGTGATGGCCGAACTCATCGCCCCGCACTGCGATTCGATGGTGCTGGTCGGCCGGCCCGGCTCGGCGCGGCGGCTCGCCACGGTCGCCGACCGGCTCTCCCACCTGGTGGACGTCTCGATAGCCGAGGACCTCGACGCGCTGCGGGACTGCCCGATCGTGGTCAGCGCCACCAACTCGGCGGACCCGGTGATCCTGCCGCACCACCTCTCCGGTGACCGGAAGGTCCTCGTCTGTGATCTCGCGGTCCCCGGCGACGTCCACCCAGCGGTGGCCGGCGTGTCCAACGTCGATCTGGTGTCCGGCGGTCGCATCCAGCTGCCGGGCGCGCAGACTCCGCACTTCCCGGGCATCACGCTGCCGCCGGGAATTCTGTACTCCTGCATGGCCGAAACCATCCTGCTCGGCCTGGAGCCCGAGACGCCGAGCCCGTCCTACGGCGGCCTCTCCTCGGCAGGTGTGCTGGCCGCCCGGGATCTGGCCGTCCGCCACGGGCTGCACCCCGCCCGCATCGTCTCTGACGACGTCTCGGTACAGCCGTGGATCGTCGATCAGCTCAGCAGCGCTATCGAGGAGAACATCGGATGACCGCACTTCGCCCGCGTTTCCCGAGTATTTTGCACGCACTGTTCGCCGAGGCGGAGCGCGGCTCCGACGCCTCGGGGGTGACGCTGATACCGGAGCCCGGCAAAGAGGAGACGCTGCGTTACGACGCGCTCGTCGAGACCGCCGCGCGCTGTGCGGCAGCCCTGGCGGAGTACGGCGTCGGCCACGGTGACCGGGTGTTGCTCTGCCTGCCGACGGGCGCGCAGTTCCTCACCTCCTTCTTCGGAACCCAGCTGCTCGGCGCCATGCCGACGGCGATCGCCGTACCCGTCCGCTTCGGGGGTGCCGCCGGGTTCGAGGGCCAGCTGAAGGACCTCGTGGGATATCTGCGGCCGGCCGCCGTCGTCACCACGGCAGCGGTGATCGGGGCGCTCCCCGATCTCGGCGACACCCATCTGATCGACGGTGCCGAGCTCCACGCACGCGCCACCGCCAGTGACGCGCCGGCGCACCCCCTTCGCCTGCCGGGCACCGACGACCTGGCGGTGATCCAGTGCACGTCCGGTTCGACGGGCACGCCCAAGGGCGTCATGATCTCGCACGCCAACCTGGCCGCCAACTGCGAACAGTTCGTCGGTGCCCTCGGCTGGACGCGCACGGACACGACGGTCAGCTGGGCGCCCCTCTACCACGACATGGGTCTGATCACGGGGATCCTGTGCCCGGTCTACGCCGGCGGGAGCACGGTGCTCATGCCGCCCACCCGCTTCCTGCGCGCACCGGCCGAGTGGCTGCGGCACATCAGCACCTACCGCGGCGCGGTCTCGGCCGCGCCGAACTTCGCCTACGGCTATGTCACCGCCCGGGTACGCGACGAGGAACTCGACGGCGTGGACCTGTCGAGCTGGCGCGTGGCGCTCTGCGGAGCCGAACCCATCCGGCCCGCCACCGTGCAGCGCTTCGTCGACCGCTTCGTCCGATGGGGCCTGCCGTCCCATGCGCTCACACCCGCCTACGGGATGGCCGAGGCCTCACTGGTCATCACCTCCACACGGCCGGACGCGCCGCTGGTGTCCGACTCCATCGACCGGCAGACCGCCGTCGCCGACGCACGGGTGACCGATGTCGACCCGCACAGCACGGACGCGCTGCAGATCGTCGACTGCGGTGAGCCGGTGGCCGACACGGAGGTGCGCATCGTGGACGGCGACGGCCACGTTCTGGGGGAGAACCAGATCGGCCATGTCCAGTTCCGCAGCCCCTCGCGCACGGTGGGATACTTCAACCTCCCGCAGGAGACCGCCGCGGCGATCGACGCACCGGACTGGTGGCGGACCGGCGACGTCGGCTATCTGCGCGACGGCGGCCTGCGGATCACCGGCCGGGCCAAGGACCTGATCATCATCCGCGGTGCCAACTACTTCCCGTCGGACTTCGAGCAGGCCGCGGAGACCGTGCCCGGTGTGCGCCTGGGCGCCGTCGTCGCGGTTGGACACCGGCCGGAGAACGGCGACTCCGAGGAACTCCACATGGTCGTCGAGACGGAGCTGGAGAGCGAGCAGCACGCGCCGCTGCGCCAGGCCGTCCGCGCCGCGGTCAGCTCCCGGACCGGCGTGCCCGTCGCCGAGGTCCACCTGGTTCCGAAGCGGAGCATCCCCAAGACGACCAGCGGGAAGCTCCAGCGGGCCAGGACCCGCGAGTTGTTCGTCGCGCGGGCCGGACTCGGCGAGCTCGCCGGGCGTGACGGCTCCTGACCGCCTTGAGGCTCCGCTGGGACGGGGCGGCCTTCGCGGGTCGCCCCGTACCACCGGAGCCCCGGCGCAGGTGACCCCCCGAACGCAGCCCGGAACCCGAGGCGGTGCTGCGCATGACACAGTGGGCGGCATGACGGTCGAGGAGCTGACGAGCCTGCTGGCCTCCGTACGCCGGGCGCAGATCGGCGGCCGCCGCGCCCCGCACAAGCCACTGCTCCTGCTCTGGTTGCTCGGCCGGTTCTCCGCCGCCGGCAGCACGGCCGTCGCGTACGAGGAGGCCGAGGAACCCGTCAGCCGCCTGATCAACGACTTCGGGCCCGCGATGGCCGACCCGAGGCGGGCGCGCGAGCGGGCCGCCATGCCGTTCGTCCACCTGGAGCGGGAACTGTGGGAGCTGCGCGACGCGCACGGCGCTCCCCTCGCCCCCGACACCCCGGAGCGGGGGAGCCTGCTGCGGCGGCGCGGCGCCCACGGCCGTCTGCATCCGCACATCGAACAGCTCCTGGCCGCCCCGGCGACCCTCGCGGCCGCGGCCCGCCTCCTCCTCGACCAGCACTTCACCCCGGCCCTGGAAGGGCCCGTCTGCGCGGCGGTCGGCCTGGACCTCACCGCCGTCGAGGACGCCGCCGGCCGGCCGGCGGCCCGAAAGCGGCGGGCGGCACGCCGCGCGGGGTTCGCCGAGGAGGTCCTGCACGCCTACGCCTTCGCCTGTGCGATGTGCGGCTTCGACGGCGCGCTCGGACGCAACCCCGTCGGCCTCGAAGCGGCCCATGTCCGCTGGCACAGCCAGGACGGCCCGGACGAGGTCGCCAACGGGCTGGCGCTGTGCGCACTGCACCACACCCTCTTCGACCTCGGCGTACTCGGCCTCACCGCCGGCCTGCGCATCCAGGTCTCCCAGCGGTACGTGGCCCGGAGCCCGGCCGGACAAGCCATAGACGCGCTCCACGACCGCCCGCTCGCGACGCCCCGTCCCGGACACCCGTCCCCCGGCCCGGACTTCGTCCTCTGGCACGGCCGCCAGGTCTTCAAACGCCCCGCTCAGCTCGCCGCATAGCCCCGCCGCCCCGCGCATCCAGATTCCCTCCAGGCCACGCGTGCGAAGCTGCCTTGCTGCGGGCCTGGAATGTGATCTTCGTGGGGAAAGAGAGGCGCAGCGATATGCGTGTCGAGGAGTATGTGGCCGAGCTCACCGCCCTCGGTGTCACGTTGTACGAGGAGGACGGACGGCTGGGGTACCGGGCTCCGAAGGGGGCCCTCACTCCGGAGCGCCTGGCCTGGCTGCGGGACCACAAGGGCGAGGTGCTCGCCCACCTCAAGGAGGGGGAGCTCGGCCCCGGCCTGGTGCCCGAACCCGGCGCGCGCCACGAGCCGTTCCCGCTCACCGACGTCCAGGCGGCGTATCTGCTGGGCCGCAGCGACGCGTTCGACTACGGGGGCGTGGCCTGCCACGGCTACCTGGAGATCGAGCTGCCCGGCGGCGCCGAGGAGACCGTCGAGGACGCCTGGAACCAGCTGATCCAGCGGCACGACATGCTGCGCGCCGTGGTCTCCGCGGAGGGCCACCAGCGGGTGCTGCCCGAAGTGCCGCGGTACGCGATCCGTACGCAGGACCTCAGCGGCCGCTCCGTCGAGGAGGAGCGGCGCGCCGTCGAGGAGGTCCGCGACGCGATGTCGCACCAGGTGCGGCCGACCGACCAGTGGCCGCTGTTCGAGCTGCGGACGACCCGCGTCGGGGCGAAGCTGCTGCTGCACATCGCCATCGACCTGCTGATCTGCGACTACAGCAGCATCCGCATGCTGCTCGCCGAACTGCACGAGCTGTGCAGCGGGTCCGCTCCGGCGAACGCCCCTCGGCTGACCTTCCGCGACTACGTCCTCGCGGCCCGCGGCGCCCGTGACGGCAGCCGCTACCAGCGCGACCGGGACTACTGGTGGGACCGGATCGACTCCCTGCCGCCCGCCCCCGAACTGCCCCTGCGCACCGACGCGGTCGACGCCCCGCCCCGCTTCCGGCGGCACGGGACGCGGCTGACCCCGCAGCAGTGGAAGGCCCTCGACCAGCGGGCGGCCGCGGCGGGCGTGACCGCATCGGGCGCCCTGCTCCAGTCGTTCGCCGAGGTGCTCGGGCGGTGGAGCCGCTCGCCGCGGTTCACGCTCAGCCTCACCGTCCAGAACCGGCTGCCGCTGCACCCGGAGGTCGACCGCCTCATCGGCGACTTCAGCTCCACCAGCCTGCTCGCCGTCGACCTCACCGAGGGCGTCACGCTCCTCGAACGCACCCGCGCTGCGCAGGCCCGCCTCTGGGAGGACATGGACCACGGGCTCTGCTCCGGCGTCGAGGTCCTGCGCGAGATCGCCCGGCGCCGGGGCCGTGCCGATGCGCTGATGCCGGTCACCTTCACCAGCGTGGTCAGCGGCGCCGCCGGCGGTGACGCGCCGTCCCTGATGCCGGGCGGTGAGCTGGTGTACGGCATCACCCAGACGCCGCAGGTGTGGATCGACTGCCAGATCATGGAGGACGGCGGCGGACTCCTGGTCCACTGGGACGTACGCGAGGGGCTGTTCCCCGACGGGGTGGTCGAGGACATGTTCGGCGCGTTCTGCGAGCTGGTGCGGCATCTGGCCGAGGGCGGCGCCGGGTGGGAGGCCACCGACCCGGTGGAGCTGCCGCGGGCCCAGCGCGAGCGGCTGGCGCGGGTCAACGCGACACAGGCCCCGCGCTCCCTGGAGCCGCTGCACGCCGAGGTCGTGGCGCAGGCCCGGCGCACCCCGGACCGCACGGCGGTCATCACACCCGAACGCCGCCTGGACTACGCCGAGTTACTCGGCAGGGCCGGGGCGGTGGCCGCGGCCCTCACCGACGCGGGCGTGACGCGGGGCGAGCGCGTCGGCATCGTCATGGACAAGGGGTGGGAACAGGTCGTCGCCGTGCTCGGCGTCCTCCTCGCGGGCGGCGCGTATCTGCCGGTCGACACCACGCAGCCCGCCCTGCGCAGGGACGCGGTGCTCGCGGACGCCGGGGTGCGGCAGGTGCTCACCCAGTCGTGGCTGGCGCCGGGGCTCGCACTTGCGGCCGGTACGGGGACCGTCGTCGTGGACGCGCTGCCCCCGGCCGCCGCTCTTCCGGCGACCGCGGCGGGCGACCCCGACGATCTGGCCTACGTCATCTACACCTCCGGCTCCACCGGGACCCCCAAGGGCGTGATGATCAGTCACGCCGCGGCACGGAACACCGTGGACGACGTCAACGCCCGCTTCGGGGTGGGCGCCGACGACCGGGTGCTCGGCCTCGCCCAGCTCGGCTTCGACCTCTCCGTCTACGACGTCTTCGGCCCCCTCGCGGTCGGCGGCGCCCTGGTCCTGCCCGATGCCGGGCGGCGCGGTGACCCCACGCACTGGGCCGCCCTCATCGAGCAGCACGGCGTGACCGTGTGGAACTCGGTGCCCGCCCAGATGCAGATGCTGCAGGAGTACCTGCGGACCCAGCCCGCGCTCGACGCCGGCCGGCTGCGGCTGGCGCTGCTGTCCGGCGACTGGATCCCCGTGACGCTGCCGGACGCGGTGCGGCAGCGGGTGCCGGGGCTGCAGGTGGTCAGCCTCGGGGGCGCCACGGAGGCGGCGATCTGGTCGATCCACCACCGCGTCACCACCGTCGACCCCGCCCTGGGCAGCATCCCGTACGGCAGACCGCTGGCCAACCAGACCTTCCGCGTCCTGGACACCCTCATGCGGGACTGCCCGGAGCAGGTGACGGGCGAGCTGTACATCGGCGGCGCCGGCCTGGCCCTCGGCTATCTCGGCGACGAGGCCCGCACCGAGGAACGCTTCGTCAAGCATCCGCACAGCGGTGAACGGCTCTACCGCACCGGCGACATGGGGCGCCGGATGGCCGACGGGGAGATCGAGTTCCTCGGCCGCGCCGACGGCCAGGTGAAGCTGAACGGCCACCGCGTGGAGCTCGCCGAGGTGGAGGCGGTCCTCCAGGGGCATGACGCGGTGCACCTGGCCGCGGCGGTGGTGCGCGGCGAAGGCCCGAGCCGCAAGCTGGTGGCCTTCGCGGAGACCGCACGCACCGAACGCCCCCCTCTCGACACCGGATTCGCGGCGGCCGCCCGGCACCGGGCCGCCGCCGAGGCACGCTTCGACGAGGCGGCGCAGGGGACGGACGTCCGCGCGATGAGCGAGGCCCTCGACGAGTCCGCCCTCCAGGCGATGGCCCTGCTCCTGCGCGGCAGCGGCCTGTTCGCGGCGGCCGGGGACCGGCACACCGCCGAGGAGATCACCGCCGCCTGCGGTGCCGCCCCCGAGAACCACTACCTCGTACGACGATGGCTGAGCGCGCTGGTGACGGCGGGCCGGATCACCCATGACCCGGACAGCGACGCGTACCGCGGCCTGGCGCCGGTGAGCGACGAGGACCGCGCGGCCGTGCGCGAGCGCGTCGACACCCTGGAGCCCCGCGTCGGATGGGGCGCGGAGCTGGTGCGCTTCCACCGCGACTGCGAGGAGAACCTGGGGAGGCTGCTGAGCGGCGAACTCCCGCTCAAGGACCTGCTGTTCCCCGAGGGACGGCTGGAGACCGCCGCGGCCGCCTACCGCGACAACCTGATCAGCCGGTACAACAACGCCGCCGTCATCGAGGTCGTCCGCGGGATCGCCCAGGCGCACCAGGGCCGTGGACCGCTGCGGATCCTGGAGATCGGGGCCGGGGTCGGCGGGACCAGCGCCGCGCTGATACCGGCGCTCGCGGACCTCTTCGTCGACTACCACTTCACGGACCTGTCGCACTTCTTCCTCAACGAGGCCCAGGAGGCCTACCAGGACTGCCCGTGGGTGCGCTACGGCCTCTTCGACCTCAACGCGGACCACCGGGCCCAGGGATTCCCGCCCAACTCGGCGGACGTCATCCTCGCCGCGAACGTCCTGCACAACGCCGTCAACGCCGACGAGATGCTCCGGCGCCTCGGCGAACTGGCCGCGCCGGGCGGCTGGTTGGTCTTCGTCGACGCCACCCGCGACACCTGGCGCGGTATGACGTCCATGGAGTTCAACGACGGGCTCACCGGCTTCACCGACGAGCGTGCGGAGAGCGGCGCCACCTTCTTCACCCGGCGGCAGTGGCTGGACCTGCTGCGCGAGGCCGGTGCCGAGACGGCGGTGTGCCTGCCCGAGGAGGGCAGCGCGCTCGCGGAGATCGGGCAGCAGGTCTTCGCGGCCCGGTTCAAGGCCGACCGTGTCGGCGTCACCCCCGACGAGCTGCAGGCCCATCTCGCCGAGCGGCTGCCCGGGTACATGATCCCGGCGGAGCTGCAGCTGGTCGATCACCTTCCGCTGACCGGCAACGGCAAGGTGGACCGCGGACGGCTCGCCGAGTGGACCGGCGCGGCGGCGGCAGAGGGCCACCAGGACGGCGGGGCCGCGCCCGCCGACGAGCTGGAGCGCGCCCTGGCCGGCCTGTGGTCCGAGGTGCTGCATGTGCCCGCCGTCGGCCGGGACGCCAACTTCTTCAATCTGGGCGGGGATTCCCTGCTGGTCGCCCAGCTGGTGGGCCGGATGCGCGAGCGGGTGCCGCAGGCGGGCGGGATGAGCTGGGACGACCTGCTGCGCTCCGTGCTGAACCGGCCGACCGTCGCGGCACTGGCCGCGCAGCTGCGCTCGGCCGGTGCCCAGGGCGGCGCGGGAGGCCTCGGCGCGGCTTCGCCGCTGGTGGAGATCGACGCGGGTCCCGGCGGAGCGGACGGCGCCGCGACGCTGGTCCTGGTGCACGACGGCACCGGCACGGTCGGCCCGTACCGGGCGCTGATCCGGGAACTCGCCGGCAAGGTGCCGATCGCCGGACTCGTCGTCGACGACCTGGACGCCTATCTGGACGCCGACCCCGAAACGGTGATCGGCGCGCTCGCCGACCGCTACGCCGAGACCCTGCTGGCCCACGGCCACACCAGGGTCCATCTCGTCGGCTACTGCATGGGCGGGCTGCTCGTCACCGAACTGGCCGACCGGATGGCCGCGGCCGGCGGCGAGGTGACCGAGGTGTCGATCATCAGCAGCTACCGGGTGCCCTACCTCGTCGAGGACGACCTGCTGGCCGAGTACATCTTCGCCCGCATGATGCGGGCCGACACCGTCGCACTCGGCTACCCCCAGGACGAGTCGGCGACCCGGGCGCTGGTCACCGCGGTCACGGCCGAGTACGGCGACCGGGTGCCGCAGGGCAGCCTGACCGGGCCGTCGCCCGACGTGCTCGGCGCGAAGGGGACGGCGGCGCTGCGGGCCTTCGAGGCGCTGGCCGCCCGGACCCAGGAGGAACGGCTGCGGGCCATCGGCGCCGCCATGCCCCAGGAGGACGCCCAGCTGAGCTCGCCCGAGCGGCTGGCCCGCGTCTTCCGGGCCGTCAAGCACAGCCTGGTCGCCGTGGCCACGCACCGGGCGACGCCGTACACGGGTCAGGCCACGCTGGTCCGCCAGGTCGGCGAGGCGGAGATCTTCCCCGGGATGCACCGCGACATGGGGGTGTACTGGCAGCAGGTGTGCACCGGCGGGCTGCGCCTCGTCGACGTGCCCGGCGACCACTTCACCTGCGTGCGGCCCCCGCACGCCGCGTCGGTAGCGGCGCTCCTCACCACGGGCGGGGCAGCGGAGCCGGCGGCCGTGGCCGAGGTCCGGGAGGGGCGCGGATGAGGGCGGGGCAAGCGCCGCTGATCGGCATCATCGGAGGCTATGGCGCGGTGGGCGCCGCCGCCGCGCGCCGGCTCGCGGCCGAGGGACGGTTCCGGCTGCGCGTCGGCGGGCGGAACCCCGACGCCGCGCGGGCCTGCGCCGCCGGACTCGGGGCGGCGGCGCACGCCGTGGCGGTCGACGCGGAGGACGACGGCAGCCTGGCGGCCTTCAGCCGGGGCTGCCGCACCGTGCTCAACTGCTCGGGCCCCGCCTACCTCCTGCTCGACCGGGCACGGCGCGCGGCGCTGGCCGAGGGCGCCGACTACGTCGACGTCATGGACGACGGCAGCGCGCCCGGCCCGGTGGAGGGGCGCACGGTCGTCCTGTCGGCGGGCCTGGCGCCGGGGCTGTCCGGCCTGCTGCCCGGGCTTCTGGCGCAGGGGACCAGCGGCGGCCGGTTCACCGGCTGCTATGCGGGACTCGGAGTCTTCACCCGCACCGGAGCCATCGACTATCTGCTGAGCATGGAGCGCGACTACGGCACGCCGCTGGCCGAGTGGCGCGGCCGCGTGGTGCCGAGGGCGCTCCGGGTCGAGGAGGACTTCCGGCTGCCCGGAGTGGTGCGGCCGCTCGTCGCGTATCCCTATCTGACGGCGGAGACGGCGGGCCGGGCGCGGGCCCTGCGCCTCGACGCGGCCCGGTGGTACAACGCCTTCGACGGACATGCGCTGCTCGACGTGTTGAACCGGTCCCGGGCGGCAGGGCCCGCGGGGCGGCATCTGGAGGCCAGGGCGGCGGAGCTGGTCGCGGCGAGCGCCCTGGACGTGGCGGGCCGTACGCCGTACCACCTGGTGTGGGGAGCGCTGGAGGCCCGGGACCACGAGGGCACGCCGGTGCGGCGCACCGCCGTGGTGCGCGCCGTGGACGGTTCGGAACTGACCGGTCTGGTGGGGGCGTTCGCCGCCGCGGCCGTCTGTGACGGCCGGCTGCCGCACGGGGTGCACCAGGCCTCGGCGGTGCTCGACCCGAGGGCGGTGGTCCAGTGGCTGAGCGGGAGCGCGGCCGGGGTGACGGTCACCGAGACGGAGGTGGTCACCGGGGCCGGCACCGGGAGCCCGGCCGCGGCGGAGGCGGTGGAGGAGGGCGTGCTCTGAGGTGTCCGTGCCCTGTGGTGGCGGGCGGGACGCACACGCCCTTGGCGTCCGCTTCGCCGCCCGCCACCGTCGGTCCGGCCGGCGGTGACCCGCCGGTGTCAGATGGCGTCCCGGCACAACTCGCGTCCGGCCGGGGCGAGTTGCACGCCGAGGTCGTGGAGCTTGCCGAAGTGGGCGGACATCACCTGGGCGCCCTCGTCGGTGTCGGTGTAGTCCAGCGGGGCCATGCAGATGCGCTCGATGGCCTTCTCCACGGCGAGGTTGACCTTGTGGTCGTGGTTCGGCATCAGCCGGGGCGCGTAGTCGTACTGCCACAGGTCGAGCACGGCGTTGTCGTTCTTGAGGCGGACCTTGTCCATGGTCTCCTTCTGGAGGGCCGCGGCCTCGTCGCTGTCCATCCCGATGTGCGACCAGGGGGAGGTCGGGTTGGTCGGGTCCTCGGCGACGATCCGGAGCTCTTCCTTGTCCTGCCAGAGCGGCATCGTCTCGTCGGTGATGGAGAAACGCGCGATCGAATAGTGCCCCTCATAGCTGTTGACGAGGAAGTCCTGGGTGTCCTGGAACATATCGGGGGACTCGCCGGGATAGCCGACCATGAAGAGTCCGTAGTACGAGAGATTGCTCTGGATGAGCAGTTCGATGGCCCGTTTGTTCTGTTTGACGCTGACCCGTTTGCTCATCCGCTTCAGGGTGCCGTCGTTCATGGATTCGAAACCGATGTGCAGCTGGAAGCAGTGCGCCTTCGTCAGGCCGTCCACGACCCGCTCGGAATTGAGGGTGTTGGCCCTGCTGAACCCCTCCCACGGCGGAATGCCGGAATCCGGAAGTATTTCGAGGAGTTTGCGCAGTCTGGTGGGCGGGATAGTGAACGTCGAGTCCATGGCGTAGATGCTCTGCGCGTTGTTCTTGGTGACATAGGCCGCCCAGTCGTCCCGGATCTTCTCGGCGGACTTGTAGCGCCATTTCGGCGAGGCCGCGGGAAACGAACAGAACTTGCAGTCGAACGGACAGCCGCGCATGGACTCATAGGGGACGACTGCCGCGTTTCCGGAGAAGCTCGGCGAGGGGTACGCGTCGATGTCGATGTACTCGACCGGATTGATCCGGATCCTGGCGTCGTCGCGCCACACGAGATTGGGCACGGTGGCCAGATCGCCGCGCCTGTCCAGTACGTCCAGGGTCATCGGCAGCGTGATCTCGCCGTCCCCTCGGACGACGGCGGTCACCTCCGGGTGGTCGCGCAGGGCCTGCATGTACTTGAGGTTGGTGAACTGGCCGCCGGTGATGATGCCGGTGCCGGGCAGGTTCTGGCTGATCCACCGGATCGCGGTGGACAGCAGGGCCGCGTTCCATATGTAGGTGGTCGACAGGAGGGCGAGGTCGAAGTCGCCGGCCGGCACCTCGGCCGTGTCCGCCCAGACGTCCGCCAGGTCGATCGGCGCGAAGTCGTGGCCGCTGTGTTCCAGGATGGAGTGCAGGGTGACCGACGTCAGGTGCGGGGCGGCGTCGGGCCGGGGGCGCAGCAGCGCGTACTCGCGGCCGGAATTCATGAAGGAGAGCCGCTCCAGATCGAGATCCGACAGGCCGGCCCGCCTCAGCATTTCGAGGCCGCGTTCATGGGGATTCTTGGTGAAAAGTGATCCTTCGATGTGCGGCGAGGTGAAAATACCCGGCCCCAGTCCGCTCAGAATCAGGACGCGCATCACGTTATCCTCTGTCGGTTTCTTGCCGTGGCGTCATCGTTGCTGGCCACGGAGGTGGACCGCCCAGCGTTACACAAGGTTTCTGTAGAGATTCTGTATGCGCTCTTCATTTGCGAGGGGGGTGTGAGCGGGCGGTATCCAGGTGCTGTCCAGTGTGCTTCTGTATCGTTTCAGCGCGCTTGCAGGGCTCGTTGTTATACGTGTAAAGTCCGCGTTCGGAGTCCCGCGCAGTACGGTTCGACGAGCCGTGTGACACGCCATGTGCGGGTCAGGTGAATCGGCCTGGAAGGTGGGAAACCTATGGCCGCGGCAGGTGAAGCGGTTGCCCGAGCGGAAGACGGTGAAGCGGCCGGAGACGACGGCCGGAAGGGGGGCGGCGGCCCGCAGGGTCCACCGGACACCGGCGGGCCGGGCGGGAAAGGGATGCTGCTGAAGCTGCTGCGCCCCTACCGCGGCCGCCTGGCCGCCGTCTTCGCGCTGCAGTCGGTGAGCGCCCTGGCCGGACTCGCGCCGCTGCTCGCGGTCGTCGAACTGGGCCGGCAGCTCCTTGCGTCCGGTCCCCTCGACGAGAGCGCCGCATGGACCGCCGTCGTGACCGGCGCCGCCGGACTCCTCTTACGCGTCCTCGCGGCCACCGCCGCCAGCGGGATCGCCCACCTCGTCGACGGCGAACTGCACCTGACACTGCGCAGATCGCTCGCCCAGCGCCTGGGCAGGGTGCCCCTGGGCTGGTACGCGCGGCGCAGCTCCGGCGAGATCAACCGCGTGGTGCAGAGCGACGTCGACTCGCTGCACTACCTGATCGCGCACACCCCGGGCGAGTTCGCCTCGGCCGTGACCGTCCCGCTGGCCGCGCTCGCCTATCTGGGCTGGGTGGACTGGCGGTTGATGCTCATCGCGCTGCTCCCCGTCCTGGTCGCGGTGGTGCTCTTCAGCCGGCTGATGAACGAGGAGCGGCAGCGCGCCGAAGCGGCCATGGGCGAGGCCATGGGACGGATCGGCGCCTCCGCGGTCGAGTTCGTCGAAGGCATCTCCGTCGTCAAGACCTTCGGCGGCGCGGGCCGTGCCCACCGGCGCTACCGCAAGGCCGCCGACGACTTCGCCGACTTCTTCCTCGGCTATGTCGAGGGCAGCGCCGGCCTCGCGTCCCTGGCCGCGCTGGTGCTCTCGCCGCCCGTCGTGCTGCTCGTCGTCCTCACCGGCGGCACGGCGCTCATCGCGGGCGGCTCGATGCCGCTGGCCGATCTGCTGCCCTTCCTGCTGCTCTCGGTCGCGCTGACCGCGCCGGTGGCCGCGCTGGGGCACGGCCTCGACAACATCCAGGCCGCGCAGCAGGCGGCAGGGCGCATCCACGAGATGCTCTGTGTGCCGCCGCTGCCCGAGCCCGTCCACCCCCGAACCCCGGACGGCGCACGCGTGGAGCTGCGCGGTGTCGGCTTCGCCTACGACGAGGACAGCCCCGTCCTGAGCGAGGTCGACCTCGTGCTCGAACCCGGCACCACCACGGCCCTGGTGGGCCCCTCCGGCGCGGGCAAGAGCACCCTGGCGCAGCTGCTGCCCCGGTTCTACGACCCGACCGAAGGCGCCGTACTGCTCGGCGGGGTGGACGTGCGCGACATCCCCGACGACGAGCTGTACAAAACGGTCTCGTTCATCCTTCAGGACGTGCGGCTGCTGCGCGCCACCGTCGCCGAGAACATCGCCCTCGCGGTGCCGGAGGCCGACCGGGCGGACATCGTGTCGGCGGCCAGGACGGCGGGCATCCACGACCGCATCGAGGCCCTGCCGGACGGCTACGACACCGTGATCGGCGAGGGGACGGGACTCTCCGGAGGCGAGGCCCAACGCCTGGCGATCGCCCGGGCGTTGCTCGTCGACGCCCCCGTGCTGGTGCTGGACGAGGCCATGTCCTTCGCCGACGCCAGGACCGAGGCGGAGATCCGCAGGGCGCTCGAAGCCCTGATGGCCGGCCGTACGCAACTGGTCATCGCCCACCGCCTGGAGACCGTGACCCGCGCCGACCGCATCGTCGTTCTGGAAGGCGGACGGATCGTGGAGAGCGGGACATACGGCGAACTCATCGCACGCGACGGCCGGTTCGCCGCCATGTGGCGGGCGCAGCACGAGAGCGCCGCACACGGCCGCGCCGCCCGCGACAAGCACCAGAGCGCGCAGGGAGAGACCCGCTGATGATCCGCTTGCTGTTGAAGGTCCTCGGTGAGCCGAACGCCCGGCCGGTGCGCCGCACCCTCGCGCTGATGACGGTGTGCGCGGCCGTCGAGGGACTCTCCTACGGACTGCTCGTCCCCCTGCTGCGCGCCGTCCTCGGCGGCGACGCGGCACACGCCTGGCCCTGGCTGGCGGCCTTCGCCGCGGCCGTCCTGGTCAGCGCCGTCCTGGGCTTCCGCAGCGACCTCGCCGGCTTCCGCACCGGCGGCGAGCTGTCCCGCGGGCTGCACCACCGGCTCGGCGACCACATCGCCCGGCTGCCGCTCGGCTGGTTCACCTCCGCCCGGATCGGCGAGGTCTCCGGACTGACCAGCCGCAGCGTGATGGAGGTGATGACGGTCCCCGCACACCGGCTGCGGCCGTTGATCAACGCCTCGGTGACCCCGCTGTCCATCGTGGCCGTGATGTTCTTCGTCGACTGGCGCCTCGCCCTCGCCGCCCTGGTTGCCGTGCCCGTCATCGTCGCCGTCCAGAACGCCACCGGCAGGGCGACGGCACGACAGGACGCCGAGCGCCTGCGGCGCAGCGACGAGGCCTCGGGGCGCGTGGTGGAGTATGTGCGCGCCCAGCCGGTGCTGCGGGCCGGCGGACGCTCCGGCGAGCGGCTCGGCATGCTCGACGACGCACTGCGCGAGCAGTGGCGCAGCGAGCGCGGCGCGGCGCTGCGGAGCCTGCCGGGCACGCTGGGCCTGACCCTCACCGTGCAGGCCTCCTTCACCCTCGTACTGGCCCTCGGAACGTATCTCGCCCTGGGCGGCGGCATCGGCGTCGCGGAGGTCCTCGCGCTGCTGGTGCTCGCGGCCCGCTGCGTCGATCCGCTGCTGTCCCTGTCGGACCTGGGCGGAGTGATGCGGGCCTCCCGCGGGGAACTGGAGCGCATCCAGGCGGTGCTCCAGGAGAAGCCGCTGCCCGAGGCCGACGAGCCGCTGGCCCCGGCCGGCGGTGGCATCGAGCTGGCGAACGTGGTCTTCCGCCGCGCCGGCCGCACGGTGCTCGACGGGCTCTCCCTCAAGGTCGCCGAGGGGCAGCGGGTCGCCGTCGTCGGATCCTCCGGCGCGGGCAAGAGCACGCTGCTCCAACTGGTGGCGCGCTTCCACGACGTGGACTCCGGCGTCGTACGCGTCGGGGGAGTGGACGTACGCGACCTCGACGGCGACCGGCTGATGGCCCACCTCTCCATGGTCTTCCAGGACGTCTATCTCTTCGGCGGGACCATCGAGGACAACGTGCGCATCGGACGCCCCGACGCCACGGACCGGGAGGTGCGCGCGGCGGCCGTCGCGGCCCGCCTGGACGAGGTCGTGGCCCGGCTGCCGCAGGGCTGGTCCACCCAGGTCGGCGAGGGGGGCAGCGCCCTGTCCGGCGGCGAGCGCCAACGCGTCTCGATCGCCCGCGCCCTGCTCAAGGACGCCCCGGTCCTGCTGCTCGACGAGGCCACCTCGGCGCTGGACCCGGAGAGCGAGGTCGCCGTCCAGGAAGCCCTGGACCGGCTGATGCACGGCCGCACCGTGGTGATGGTCGCGCACCGGCTGAACACCGTGCGCCAGGCCGACCGGATCGCCTTCCTGCACGAAGGGCGGATCGCCGAGGAGGGCAGCCACCTGGATCTCCTCCGAAGCGGCGGGAGGTACGCCGAGTTCTGGAAGATCGCCGCGTACGACGAGGCCTGAGCGGCGTACGGCGCCGCCCGGCAGCCGTTCTGCAGTCACCTGGACCGCCTTGCACCGCACCTTCTGTCGAACCGAGGTAGGGATGTCACACAAGCGCACGTCGAGACGTTCGGCGCGACCACTTGACCCCCAAGAGCTGGCGGGCAGCCTGGACGCGCTCAGGGCCCAGGTCTCCGCGGTGCTCGGCGCGGAGCTCGGCCCCGCGGACGACGAGGCCGATCTCTTCGCACTGGGCCTCCAGTCACTGCAGTTGATGCAGCTCACCAACCGGCTCAACCGGGCGGGCCTGCGGGCCGACTTCACCGAGATGGCCCGCGACGCCCGCCTGACGACGTGGTACGCGCAGCTGTCCGGCGCGGGCCGGGAAGCACCCGCGCCGAGCGCGGCCGGCACCGGCCCCGCCGAGCCGTCCGCCCCGGCCGACGGCCGCGCCCCCTTCCCCCTGACACCCGTTCAGCAGGCCTACTGGATCGGCCGCGCGGACGGCCGGACGCTGGGCGGCGTGGGCTGCCACGCCTATCTGGAGTTCGACGCCCCGCACGTCGACGCGGACCGGCTGGAGGGCGCCGTACGCGCACTGATGCGCCGGCACCCGATGCTGCGCGCCCGCTTCGACGAGGACGGTACGCAGCGGGTGCTCGACACCGCGCCGTGGCCGGGCCTGACCGTCCACGACCACAGCGGGCAGCCCCCCGCCGCCGCCGAGCGGGAGCTGCTCCGGCGCCGGGAGACGCTCTCCCACCGGCGCCTCGACGTGGCGCGCGGCGAGGTCCTCGACGTCCAGCTGAGCCGCCTTCCGGGCGGCGGGCACCGCATCCACGTCGGGATCGACCTGCTCGTCGCCGACGTCCACAGCTTCCGGCTGATCCTCGGCGACCTGGCCGCGCTCTACGAAGACCCCTCGGCACTGCCCGAGCTGGGCTACGGCTTCGCGCAGTACCTCGCGGACCGCGACACCTCGCGCGCCGCCGACCGGGCCCGCGCCGAGGAGTACTGGACCACGAGGCTGCCGGAGCTGCCGGGCGGCCCGAGGCTGCCGCTGAAGACCGAGCCCGAGGACCTCGCCGTCACCCGGTTCGTCCGCCGCACCCACGAACTGCCGCCGCACGAATGGGCGGTGCTGCAGCGCCGGGCCACCGAGCACGGCATCACCCCGTCGGTGCTGCTGGCCACCGCCTTCGCCGAGATCCTCGCCCGCTGGAGCGGAGAGCAGCACTTCCTGCTCAATCTGCCGCTCTTCGACCGCGACCAGGCCACCCACGCCGACATCGGGGGCATCGTCGCCGACTTCACCAGCCTGGTGCTGCTGGAGATCGACCTGACCCGCGGCACCGGCTTCGCCGAGCGGGCCAAGGCGGTGCAGCAGCGGCTGCACGACGACGTCGGCCACGCGGCGTACACCGGCGTGGACGTACTGCGCGACTTCGTCCGCGCCGACGGCGAGACACCGCGCACCGCCCCGGTCGTCTTCGCCTGCAACGTGGACGCCCCGCTGGTCCCGGACGCCTTCGCCGGGCTCTTCGGCGAGCTGTCCTGGATGGTGTCCCAGACCCCGCAGGTGTGGCTCGACTGCCAGGTCTACCGCACGCGGGACGGCGGTCTGCAGCTCGCCTGGGATGCGGTCGACGAGCTGTTCCCCGACGGGGTGCTCGACACCATGCTCTCCGCCTGCGGCGCACTGCTGCGCGAGCTGATGACGGCCGACTGGGGGAGTACGCCGGACATCCCGCTGCCCGAGGCCCAGCGGCGCCGCCGCGACCAGGTGAACTCCGTGGCGCGCGGGCACAGCGGGCGGCTGCTGCACGAGGAGTTCTTCGCCCGGGCCGCGGAGCGGGACGCGGCGCCCGCGCTGCTGTGGGGCCCGGCCGATGCCCGGCCGCCGGGCGCGGTCACCCACCGGGAACTCGCCGAGCGCGCCCTGCGCATCGCCGGCGCCCTCGCCGGGCGCGGCATCGGGCGCGGCAGCCCGGTGGTCGTCACCGCCCCGAAGGGACCCGACCAGATAGCCGCGGTGCTCGGTGTGCTGGCCGCCGGGGGAACGTACATCCCCCTCGGCACCGACCAGCCCGCCGAGCGCCGCGAACGGATCCTGGCCCGGAGCGGTGCGCGGCTGGTCCTGGCCGGCGGCGACACCTTGCCGGCCGCGGGCCCGGGCACCGAAGTCCTGCCGCTGGAGCGGGCCCTGGCGGCCGAGCCGCTGTCCGCCCCGGTGGCCGCGGACCCGGACGACACCGCGTACGTCATCTTCACCTCCGGGTCCACCGGCACCCCCAAGGGCGTGGAGGTCAGCCACCGGGCGGCCGTCAACACCGTCGAGGACATCAACGAGCGCTTCGCAATCACCGGCCGGGACCGTGTGCTGGCCGTCTCCGCCCTGGACTTCGACCTGTCGGTGTGGGACGTCTTCGGTCTGCTGAGCCGCGGCGGCGCCCTCGTCCTGGTCGCGGAGTCGGACCGGCGCGACGCGCAGCAGTGGCTGGAACTGTGCGAGCGGCACCGGGTGTCGGTGTGGAACTCCGTACCCGCGCTGATGGACATGCTGCTCACCGCCGCCGACGGGGCCCCGCTGCCTACCGGGCTGCGCCTGGCCCTCCTCTCGGGCGACTGGATCGGCCTCGACCTGCCCGCGGCGCTGCGCGAGGCGTCCGGCGGACGATGTCGGCTCGTCGGGCTCGGCGGCGCCACCGAAGCCGCGATCTGGTCGAACTTCCACGAGGTGGACGAGGTGCCGGCGCACTGGCGCTCCATCCCCTACGGCACTCCCCTGAGCAACCAGCGCTTCCGGGTGGTCGACCCCCGCGGCCGGGACTGCCCCGACTGGGTGGCGGGCGAGCTCTGGATCGGCGGTGACGGCGTGGCGCTCGGCTACCGCGGGGACGCGGAGCTGACCGCCGGGCGCTTTGTGCGCCACCGCGGCGAGCGCTGGTACCGCACCGGCGATCTCGGCCGCTACTGGCCCGACGGGACCCTGGAGTTCCTGGGCCGCGCGGACCACCAGGTGAAGATCAACGGCTTCCGTGTCGAACTGGGCGAGATCGAGGCCGCCCTGCAGAGCCACCCGGGCCTGGCCCACGCGGTCACCGTGGCCGTCGGCGACCGCCGCAAGGAGCTGGTGGCCGCCGTCGTCGAGCGGCGCGGCACACCGCCGGCGACGGACCGGGACACCTCCGACCGGCTGCCGGACGGACCGGCAGCGGACCAGGCGCCTGCGGCGGTGCAGCTCGAACACGCCCTCACCGAGGCGTTCCTGGCCACGGTGCTCGACCGGCTCGGCCTCGGCCGGGCACCCGGCGCCGCCTGGTCCCCGCCGGTGCCGGAAGACCTCCGCCCGATGCTCACCGGCTGGGTGGACTACCTGACCGGACGCGAGGTCCTGACGGGCCCCGCGCACACGCCCGCACCGGGCCCCCGCTGGGCCGAAGTGCGCGGCACACAGCACCTCGTACGGATCCGGGAGCGCGCGCACGGCACGTACCTGGAGACCGTGGCGGACGCATGGGAGCGGGCCGTGCCGCTGCTGACGGCCGTGCTCAAGGGCGAGGCCCCGCCGACGGCGCCGCTCGACGACCCGGCCCTGGCACCGGACGGACTGGGCGATCTGCTGCCCGGGGCGCGGGCGAGCCTGGCCGCGGTCGGCGACGGGCTGCGGCGGCTCGCGCAGGACCGGCCGGAACCGCTCGCCGTCGTCGAGTGGGCCGGGACCGGGGGCCGAAGCGCCGCCCGGCTCCTGGAAGAGACCGGGCCCACCCCCGTGACGTACACGCTGATGGCCCCCTCCGCGGCCGAACTGGCCGCCGCCGGAACACGGCTGGCCGGGGCCGCGCACACCGTGCGGACGGTCCTGCGGGACGGGTCGGCGATGCCGGAGACGTCGTGGCACCGCTTCGACGCGGTGGTGGTCAACGACGCCCTGGGCCGCATAGCGGACCCGGACGCCGCGGCGGCCGCGGCGGCCCTGCTCGGCAGGGCGGGCGCCCGGCTCTGGCTGGTGGCACGGACCGCGCCCTCGCCGCTGCCGCTGCCGGGCGGCGCGGCGCCCGCCGCGGCCTGTGACGCGGGACGGTGGCTGCGCGCACTGCGGCGCGAGGGGTTCACCGACGTCCGCCCGGCCCGTACGGAGCCGGACGGCGTGGTCCTGATCACCGCCCAGTGTCCCCCGCGGTCCCCGGCCGTGGACGCCGACGCCCTGCGGACCTGGCTCGCCGGACGGCTGCCCGCGCACATGATCCCCGGCACGGTCGTGGCCCTGCCGGCGCTGCCCCTGAGCGGCAACGGCAAGGTGGACCGGCGCCGCGTCCGGCAGCTCCTCGACGACTGCGCCGACCGGCCGCAGGAGAGCGCCGAGCCGCCCCGGGGCGAGACGGAGCAGCAGGTGGCACAGCTGTGGGCCGACGTCCTCGGCGCCCGGAGCGTGGCGCGGGAGGCCAGCTTCTTCGTGCTCGGTGGGGACAGCCTCCGAGCGACCCGCCTGGTCACCGCCGTCCGCCGCCGCTTCGGCGTCGAACTCCCCATGCGCGAGGTGCTGCGGGTGCCGACCGTCGCCGGAATGGGCGCGCTGATCACCCAGTTGCGGGGGACGCCGGCCGCCGGGGGCGGGAGCACGGCGCACGAAGCCGGCCACGCCGCGTACGAAGTGGGCGTGCTGTGAGCGCCGGCGCAAGCGTGCGCACCGTGTCGCCGCGCGCCCACGCCCGGGCCCGGCTCGTCTGCTTCCCGCACGCCGGAGGGACCGCGGGCGCCTACCGCCTGTGGTCGCTGGACGCGCCCTGGGACATCGAGGTGAGCGCGGTCCAGTACGCCGGCCGGGAGGACCGCTACGGCGAGGAGGCGGCCGCCGCCATGAGCGACCTCGTCGCCGAGGTCTGCGCCGATCTCGTCCGCGAGCTCACCGCCCGCCCGCGGTGCGCCACCGTGCTCTTCGGACACAGCATGGGTGCCGCGGTGGCGTACGAGACGGCGCGCGCCCTGGCCACCCTGGGGCACGCCCCCCAGGCGCTGGTGGTCTCCGGACAGCCCGCGCCGCACCTGACCCGCGGCGGTGCGCTGCACCTGGCCTCCGACGCCGAACTCGTCGCGGACCTGCGGCGGCTGGGCGGCACCGCGGCGGACGTACTCGACAACGACGCGCTCCTGACCGCGATGCTGCCGACGCTCCGGCGCGACTACCGGCTCATCGAGACCTACCGGCCCCTGCCGGGCCGCAGGCTGGACCTTCCCGTGACCGTGCTGTACGCGGACGCCGACCCGGAGGTCGACGCCGCGGAGGCCGGGGCGTGGCGGGCGAGCACGCTCGGCGCGTGCGACGTACTGCCCTTCCGCGGCGGCCACTTCTACCTCGAGGAACAGCGCGAACGCGTGCTGACCCGGGTCTGGGAGCGGGTGCGGGCCGTGCTGCCCGCCGCCTCCGAGGCCTGGGCCTCGATGCCCTGAGACCGCCGGGCGGGCCGCCACGACCCCCGCGTGCGCCCGCCCGGCTCCCCGTCACACCCATGGCAGCACCTTGTGACCGCTTTTGCCGCCACCCATGTGCGAAAACCCTTCCAGATACCAGGAGTTGGGATCATCCATGCGAGAAGGCTGTGTGCCGTGGCCCGATGCGTTCGTCCGTGACTACCGGGCCAAGGGGTACTGGACCGACGAGGTTCTGGGCCGGCTGCCCCTGTCCCTGCCCGACGCGGCCACCCGACCGGCCGTGGTCACCCCCGCCCGCACCCTCACCTACGGCGAGCTCGACCGGGCGGCCGACCGCCTCGCCGCCGGACTGCGCCGCCACGGCATCGACACCGGAGACCGGGTCGTCGTCCAGCTGCCCAACGACGTGGAGATGGTGGTGCTGTGCATCGCCCTCTTCCGGCTCGGGGCGCTGCCGGTGTTCGCGCTCCCCGCCCACCGGACGTCGGAGATCACCCATCTGGTGAACACCTCGGAAGCGGTGGCGTACGTCTGCGCCGACCAGGTGCTCGACTGCGACTACCGGACCATCGCCAAGGAAGTCCTGGCGAGCACGGCAAGCCTTAGGCACGTCCTGGTGGCCGGCGACCCCGGGCCCTTCACGGCGCTCGCGGCGCTGGACGCGGACCCCGTCGAACTGCCGGTGCCCGACCCCCAGGACGTGGCGCTCTTCCTGCTCTCCGGCGGCACCTCCGGGCCGCCCAAGCTGATCCCGCGCACCCACGCCGACTACACCTACCAGCTGCGGCAGAGCTCGCGGCTGTGCGGCTTCGGCCCCGGAACGCGGTACCTGTGCGCGCTCCCGATGGGGCACAACTTCGCGCTGGCCTGTCCGGGCGTGCTCGGCACCCTGCGCCTGGGCGGCACCGCGGTCCTCGCGCCGGCACCGACCCCCGAGTCCTGCTTCCCCCTCATCGCGAGCGCCGGGGTGACGGCCACCTCGCTGGTCCCGCCCCTGGTGCCGCTCTGGCTCGACGCCGCCGAGTGGACCGAACACGACCTGGACTCCCTCACACTCCTCCAGGTCGGCGGGGCCAGACTCGGCCCGGAGGTCGCCGGCGAGGTCTCCGAGGGGCTCGGGTGCACCCTGCAGCAGGTGTACGGGATGGCGGAGGGCCTGCTCAACTTCACGCGCCTCGACGACCCGGAGAGCGTGGTCCTGCACACGCAGGGCCGCCCGCTGTCGCCGGGCGACGAGATACGGGTGATCCGCGAGGACGGCGCGGACGCCCGCCCCGGCGAGGAGGGCGAGCTCTTCACCCGCGGCCCGTACACGCTGCGCGGCTACTACCGGGCCGAGGAGCGCAACCGCACCGCGTTCACCGAGGAGGGCTACTACCGCACCGGTGACGTGGTCCGGCGGACCGCCGCGGGCTACTTCGAGGTCGTGGGCCGGATCAACGACGTGGTCAACCGGGGCGGTGAGAAGGTGCCGGCCCAGGAGGTCGAGGAGCATCTGCTCGCCGACCCCCGCATCAGGGCCGCCGCGGTCATCGCCCTGCCGCACCCGCACATGGGCGAGCAGACCTGTGCCTGCGTGGTGCCGCAGGACGCGCAGCGGCCGCCGGCCCTGCGCGAGGTGCAGGCCGGGCTCAGGGACCGCGGCATCGCGCCGTACAAACTTCCCGACCAGCTGGTGGTGCTTTCCACCATGCCGCTGACCGGTGTCGGAAAGATCGACAAGAGAGCACTCAAGGCTCAGCTTCAGGGCTGACAACAGCCGTTGTCTGTGAGGGCGCGCCGCCCCGGCGACGCGCGAAAGGTGGTCAAGCATGTGTGGAATCGCCGGCTGGGTGGACTTCAGCCGGGACCTGAGGCAGGAACGTCACAGGCTGGCGCTGATGACGGAGAGCATGAGCTGCCGCGGCCCGGACGCCGGGGGAACGTGGAGCGACCGCCACGCCGCGCTGGGGCACCGCAGGCTGGCCGTGATCGACCTGGAGGGCGGGACCCAGCCGATGCTCGCCCAGGAGGCGGGCCAGACGCTCGCCTGCCTCAGCTACAGCGGTGAGGTGTACAACTTCACCGAACTGCGCGAGGAGTTGAGGTCCCGGGGCCACGCCTTCAGGACGCGCAGCGACACCGAGGTGGTGCTGCGCGCCTACCTGGAGTGGGGCGAGGGGTTCGCCGAGAAGCTCAACGGGATGTTCGCGTTCGCCATCTGGGACACCCGCAGCCGGGAACTGCTGCTGGTGCGCGACCGCATGGGCATCAAGCCGCTGTACTACTACGAGACGCCCGACGGGGTCCTCTTCGGGTCGGAGCCGAAGGCGATCCTCGCCCACTCCGATGTCCCCCGCCGCGTCGACGCGGACGGTCTGCGCGAGATCCTGACGCTGGTCAAGACCCCCGGGCAGGCGATCTTCGCCGGGCTGCGGGAGGTCCGCCCGGGCAGTGTGGTGCGGGTGCGCAGGGAGGGCCTCACCGAGCGGCGCTACTGGCGGCTGACGGCCCGGGAGCACACGGACGACCTCAAGACCACCATCAAGACGGTGCGTTCCCTCCTCGACGACATCGTGGAGCGGCAGCTCGTCTCGGACGTCCCGCTGTGCAGCCTCCTGTCGGGCGGGCTCGACTCCTCCACGATCACCGCCCTGGCGGCGAAGCACCTGGTCGCCCAGGGGTGCGGTCCGGTGCGCTCCTTCTCCGTCGACTTCCGCGGCAACGCCGAGGAGTTCGGCGACGACCCGATGCGGGGCCTGGCCGACGCGCCCTTCGTCCGCAAGCTGGCCGATCATGTCGGCTCGGACCACACCGAGATCCTCCTGGAGAGCACGACGCTGGCGGGGCTGGACCTGCGCGCCACGGTGCAGAGCGCCACCGATCTGCCCACGGCGTACTGGGGCGATCTGTATCCCTCGCTGTACCGGCTGTTCGGCGCCATCCGCGAGCACTCCACGGTGGCGCTCTCCGGCGAATCGGCGGACGAGGTGTTCGGCGGCTATCCGTGGTTCCACGACCCGGACGCGGTCAGGGCGGACGTGTTCCCGTGGCTGACCCCGCGCGTGCGCGGGTACTTCGTCGACGACTCCCTGTTCGCCCCGGAGCTGCTGACCAAGCTCGGCATGGCGGACTTCGTGCGCGACAGCTATGCGCAGGCGCTCGCGGAGACCCCGGTGCTGGCCGGGGAGTCGGCCGGGGAGAGACGGATGCGCGGGCTGAGCTATGTGCATCTCACCCGGTTCGTGCAGGCCCTGCTCGACCGCAAGGACCGGATGAGCATGGCCACCGGCCTGGAGGTGCGGGTGCCGTTCTGCGACCACCGGCTGGTGGAGTACATGTTCAACGTGCCGTGGGCGATGAAGTCCTTCGACGGCAGGGAGAAGAGCCTGCTGCGGGCGGCGGCCGGCGACCTGCTGCCGGACTCGATCCTGCAACGGGTCAAGGCCCCCTATCCCAGCACCCATGACCCGGCCTATGAACGGGCCCTGCGCGACCGGCTGGCGGAGGTGATGGCGGATCCCGGGTCTCCGGTGTCCGCGTTGCTCGACCGCAGGCAGGTGGCCGACCTGCTGAACCGCCCGCTCGGCCGGAAGAGCCTGCAGAGCGACCGGATGGGAATGGAGCTGGCGCTCGGCCTGGACTTCTGGCTGACGTCCTACGGCGTGACGGTGGACCTCTAGGAAACGCCCAAAACGCCCCGCCCCCGCCCCGGGGAACAAGAACGCCACCGCTCGTACCTCTACGAGCGGTGGCGCTTTTGTGCCACGGCCTGTGCGTCAAGGCCCTTGCATCACGGCCTGTGCATCACGGCCTGCGCGTCACGCGTTCTGGCTGAGCAGTCCGTCGATCACGGCTTCGAGGCCGCGCCGCTGATTGCCCTCGGTGGTCAGCCCGACCCAGCTCCTGCCGAGCGAGGCGAGCCTCGGGAAGGCCTCCTTGTCCAGTGAGGCCATGGCGCGCTCGCGGTAGCGCGGCCGTTTGGGATCGCTCTCGGAGCGCTCGCGGTTGAAGCGCAGCGTCAGTTCGCCGACGGTGTAGTACCAGATGACGCGGTAGGCGTAGACGGCGTCCTCCGGGGTGAGCCCGCACTCGACCAGGGCGTCGATGACGGTCTCCACGATCCAGATGGCCGCGATGCTCACGAAGTCGTCGGAGGCCAGCACCTCCACGCCCCAGGGGCAGTCCGCGAGGATGTCATGGAGCAGCTGAGCGCCGGCGACGAGGCGTTCACGGGGATCGGTGGGAAGCTCGGGCCGGTCGAAACCGCGGGCGTGCGCGTCGAGCAGCAGCATCAACAGCTCGTCCTTGTCCCGCACATGGTGGTACAGCGCCATGGGCGTACTGGACAGCTCCTTGGCCAGACGGCGCATGGAGAGATGCTCCGCCCCTTCCTCGTTCAGGATCCGCTGTGCGGCGGCGAGGATCGCATCCCGCGACAGGCGGGGCGGACGGCCGATTCTCCCTCGACCCGGGGTGGCGGAGGACATCAGTCCAACTTCCTCTTTCTTGTGTCACCGGTCCCGTTGTCGACGGGATGGTGAGCGTATCGGCCGGGACGTGGCGGTGCCCAATGCGTCCCGGTGCCGCGGGGTGTGGTCAGCAGGAGGCCCTTGGCGACGGCTTCCAGGGCGCGTTCGTGGGCGTCCTGGGGGACGAGACCGGGCTGTTGGCGTGCCGCGATCGTGCCGGGCCGGTGGTGCTGGTGTTCCAGGCGGGACGGGAGTTCACCCGCTGCGGAGCGCCACACGGTGTGGTGGGTGCTTTAATGAAGTGATCGGAGTCGAAATAGCCCTAGGTGGCGGACGATTCGGAGGGTCCGCCGAAGGCCGGACAGGGGTGGTGCCGGAATTCCGTACTCCGCAGAATGATTTTCCGTACTCCGCAGGCGGAATTCCGTATTCAGTCGGCGGGGTACGGGATGAGCATGG
The DNA here is from genome assembly GCF_053595675.1 of Streptomyces sp. NPDC002446. NCBI lineage: Bacteria > Bacillati > Actinomycetota > Actinomycetes > Kitasatosporales > Streptomycetaceae > Streptomyces > Streptomyces sp. NPDC002446. The sequence goes on from NZ_JBSFYC010000005.1 coordinate 94,045, forward strand.
TCGGGCAGATAGCGGCGGAACTCCTCGGGGGTTGCAGAGACTTCACTGGTCATGTTCCCCATCGTCAACTCCGCGGCGCCCTTGCCGGCGATGATGTCCTTCTCTCGGCTCTGCCCTGACCGGCGCGGGCTGTGACAGGAGTGACAGCAGGGGGATGCCCCGCTAGAGTTATCTTACGCGTAGGGTGTACGTGTACAAAATCTGCAGGCAGGGCCTTCGCGGCATGCGGACGGCGCTCGCGGAGAGAGGGGGCCGGTCGGTGTTCCGCCCCGTCGGCCCGGCAGCTTCGAGTGATGCCCGGTACCGGGCGTTCCGCCGTTGCGGGGTGTGATGCGGAACGCCCATGAAAAATGTGAAAAAATCATTGAATTGGTATGTCGCTGCGTTAATCTGACTCCTGTTCAATTGAGTTCTTGGCGTAGGGGTGTGGCGTGCTGCGGCGATTGTCCAGTTTCTTCATGACCGACATCTCTACGGTCCCTGCGGCGGCCGCGGATTCGCGGTGCCCGCTTTGAGGTAAGGCACGTTCTTCGGGGGGTGGCAGTTGGTGCTCAGGGGTGCGCCGACAGGATCGTGCCGCGCTTTCCTCCAGGCCAGCCCACGTGACTAGCGTGCTGATTTCATGGTGATTCCGATGCGAAGGGCGCGGCGTCCCATGCGGCGATGAGCCTGCATGCCTGCGTGTCGTTCCTGTCCAGAGGGAGGGCGTATGAAAACCCATTACCGAACAGCCGTGGTGGAAACGAAGCAGGAGCCGTTGGACACGGCGACGGGATTAGCGGAGTCCGGCCTCTTCCGTACCTATGTGGTGTACGAGGAACCCGGCTGCTGGTCCATAGCGGGGGGCGTGGCGGCCGAAGTCGTTGTCACCGCCCGGACCGTTCGCACCACCCAGGACGGTAGCACCGCCGAGGAGCCCTGGCACGGTGATCCGTTGGCCAAGGTGCGGGAGTTTCTGGCCAACCTGAGGATCACCGACTGGAGCGCCTACGGCTGGTGTGCCTTCGAACTCGCCCATGCCATCGCCGGGTTGCCCCTGGAGCGCGATGAGGTGCTGCTCCATCTCGTCGTCCCGGAGACGGAGGTCCGGCTGACCGGGGGCAAGGCGCTGATCCGCAGCCTCGGCAGCGGCACCCTGGCCGATGCCGAGGCCGTGATCGCCGGCGCGGTGCCGCGTCTCCCGGCCCCCCAGCGGGTCCGGCTGGATCTGGAGGCCGACGCCGACGTCTACCGCAAGGGCGTCGAGTCCCTGGTCGAGGACATCCGCGCGGGCGTTCTGCACAAGGCCGTCATCTCCCGGGTGGTGCCCGTGGCGGAGGAGATCGACTTCCCCGCGAGCTATGCGAACGGCCGCCGGAGCAATACGCCCGCCCGCTCCTTCCTCCTGGACATGGCAGGACTGCAGGCCTTCGGGTTCAGCCCGGAGACCGTGGTGGAGGTCGACGCCCAGCGCCGGGTGACCAGCCAGCCGCTCGCGGGCACCCGTGCCCTGGCCGACGACCCCGAGGTGAGCCGCGAGCTGCGCGAGAACCTGCTCGGGGACCCCAAGGAGGTGCACGAGCACGCCATCTCGGTGAAGGTCGCGATGGACGAGCTCGCCGGGCCCTGCGAGCCGGACTCGGTGGTGGTGCAGGAGTTCATGGCGGTCAAGGAACGCGGCTCCGTCCAGCACCTGGCGTCCCGGGTCGGCGGCCGGATGCCCGAAGGCGCCGGCCCCTGGGACGCGTTCGCCGCCGTCTTCCCCGCGGTGACGGCCTCCGGCGTGCCCAAGCGCGCGGCCTACGAGGCCATCCGCCGCTATGAGTCGCAGCACCGCGGACCGTACGCCGGCACCGTCATGAAGGTGACCCACGACGGTGTCATGGATGCCGCGCTGGTGCTCCGCAGCGTCTTCGCCGAGAACGGCCAGACCTGGCTGCGGGCCGGCGCAGGAGTCGTCGAGCAGTCGCGCCCCGAGCGTGAACTGGAGGAGACGTGCGAGAAGTTGATGTCCGTGTCCCGATGTCTGGTGCCACGTACACCCGAGACCGCATGACGCGCTGCGCCACCGCGCGCGGTCGGCGCCACCAGCCCCGCAGAGTCGGCGCGGGGCCGATGATCTGCCAGTTCACTTGCCAGCCCGATTCGAGGAGTTGACTGTCTGATGACTGTGACGGGGGCACCCCTACGCGTCCAGCTCTTAGGCCCGTTACGTGCCTGGCGCCACGACGAGGAGCTGGTCCTGGGCCCGCCGAAGCAGCGCGCCGTGCTGAGCCTGCTCGCCAGCCGGGCCAACGAGGTCGTGGGCGTCGACGACATCGTGGACGCCCTCTGGGGCAGCGACGTGCCGCAGACGGCGACCAACGGCGTCCACACCTACGTCGGCGGACTGCGCCGGGCCCTGGACCCCGGGCGGGGCAGGCGCGCGGCGAGCACGGTCCTCACCTCGGAATCCGGGGGCTACTGTCTGCGCACGGACCCGGACGAGGTCGACATCGTGCACTTCACCCGATGCCATGTCCGCGCCCGCAGGCTGCGCGGCGAAGGCGACGCCGCCACCGCGCTGCGCCTGTACGAGGACGCCCTGTCCCTGTGGCACGGCGAGGCGTACGCGGGCATCCCCGGCCCCTTCGCCGCCATGGAGCGCACCCGCCTGCGGGACCTGCGGCTGACCGCCGTGGAGGAGTGGGCCGCCGACATGCTGGACGCCGGGCGGCATGTGGAGGCGGTCGGCGAGCTGTCCCGGGCCGTGCCCGAGGAGCCGCTGCGCGAGAAGCTGCGCTGGCTGCTGATGCTGGCGCTCTACCGCGGCGGCCGCCAGGCCGAGGCCCTCAGCGTGTACGCCGAGACCCGGCAGCTGCTGAACGGGGAGCTGGGCATCGAACCCGGCGCCGAACTGCGCACGCTGCACCAGCAGATCCTGACCGGCCACCCGGAACCGCGGACACCCGGTGCCGGGAGCGCCCCGGCGGCGGGCGGCGGCACCCGGCAGAGCGCGCCGCCCGAACCCCTCAGACCGGCCCAACTCCCGGCCGCGGCGCGGGGGTTCGTCGGACGGGAAGACGAGCTGGCCCGCCTTGAAGGGCTCCTCGAAGAAGAGCCCGCCGGCCGGCGCGGCGCCGCCACTGCCATCGCCGTCGTGGACGGACCCGCCGGTGTGGGCAAGTCGGCCCTCGTGCTGGAGCTGGCGCGCCGCCTGCTGGACCGCTTCCCGGACGGTCAGCTCTATGTGGACCTGAACGGAACGGAGCTGGGCGGCAGGTCGCTGAGCGCGTCGGAGGCGCTGCTGCAACTGCTGGGCGGCCTGGGCGTCGACACCGCGCGGATTCCGCCGGATCTCGCCGGACGTGCCGCGCTCTACCGCAGTGTGCTGCACGGCAAGCGGATGCTGGTGGTGCTCGACGACGCACTCAACGCCGATCAGTTGAGGCCGCTGATACCCCGCGGTCCGTCCTGTGTGCTCGCCACCAGCCGGCAGCGGCTGAGCGGGCTCGCGGCCCGGGACGGTGCGCACCTGGTCACGCTCCGGCCGCTGCCCGTCGACGCCTCCGTGCAGCTGCTCGTCGGCCTCAGCGAGGGGCGGCTCAGCGGTCAGGAGTCGCTCGCCCTGCGGCTGGCGCGGGTGTGCGGAGGGCTGCCGCTCGCCCTGCGGATCGCCGCGAGCGTGCTGGTGGGCAGCCCCGAGGTACCGCTCGCGGCCCTGGTCGAGCGGTAGGCCTCAGGGCAGGGCGCGGCCGTCCGGACCGGCCGGCCGCGGCGGACGACGCCGCGGCCGGCCTTCTTCGGGTGGCCGCGTCTCCGTACCGGGCACTCTGTGCCGAGGTGCACCGCTGGGGCGACGTTCCCTTCCAGGGGTCTCCTTCACATTCCTCGAAGCGGTCCGCCGCCGGGCGTTCCGGGCGTTCTCCTTGTTCATCTGCCGGGCTGCCATTGTTCTGGTCAATTCCATTCCCGGGCACCCTGCGAAATCCGGTCCTGGCAGGTACAGAACAGAGATATACCACCGGAGTTGTGGTGGTGCAATGTGGTGCGGAAATCCCGATCTCATGACTCCGGATGAGGGCTTAATGCCCCGGTGTGCGATTCTCACCTCTGCCGTCCGGCCGCTGGATGGCCAATCGTGGCGGTGCTAGCGTCGGATCGAGTCAACGCGGTGTTCTGCGGGGGCTGTTGCGGTGTCCGCCCCCGGCTTGAACTACGCGGCCGTCGACGAGGCCGCGCGGGATGCCGGCCCGCTCGTATCCGGCGAACAATTCCTGTGACCATGCGCCGCCTGGAGATCCTGCTGCAACGCCGAGGTAAGTCCGCATGGACGGTTTCCCTTCGGCGCGCCTCGGTGGCGTGTGTACGCCGGCCGGGGTGAATTCCCGTTCCGGGGCCGGCGCCGCACCCGACCAACCAACCTTCACGAGGCACCCGTAGCCCACTTGGCGTTATCGGGCCGTCCACGCGGCAGAAATGAGAAAGAGGAAACCAGGTCATGGTCGATTTGCCGCACGCTACCAGTGCTGCCGCGGTGATTCGTGAGCACGCGCTCTCGACGCCGGACCGCACCGCGGTGATCTTTGTTGACGATGTGGAGCGGGACGACGGCGCGACCCGCTGGTCGTACGCCCAACTGGACGCCGAGGCCCGGAAGATCGGCTCATGGCTGCGGGCCCGCTTCCCGGTGGGTGACCGGGTGCTTCTGCTGTACCCGACCGGGTTCGCCTTCGCCGCCGCCTACGTGGGCTGTCTCTACGCCGGCATGGCCGCCGTACCCGCGCCGCTGCCCGGCCGGTACCGCCATGAGCAGGCGCGGGTGAGCGGCATCGCCAGGAACGCCGCGATCTCCGCGACCCTGACCGACACGGAGAGCCTGCCCGACGTCATGGGATGGGCCGAGGCCGAAGGGCTCACCGGCACACCCGTGCTGGCGACGGACAGCGGCGCCCTGCCGGACGCGGGCGCATGGACGCCGGAGGAGCCGGACCGCCGGACACTCGCGATGCTCCAGTACACCTCGGGCTCGACGGGCGAGCCCAAGGGCGTGATGGTCAGCCACGACAACCTCCTGCACAACGTGGACAGCCAGCGCCGCGCGTTCGGGCTGACCTCCGAGGCCCGGCTGGGCGGGTGGATCCCGCACTACCACGACATGGGGCTGCTCGGTCAGATACTGCCCGCGCTGATGCTCGGCGGCAGCTGCGTGCTGATGCGCTCCAGCGCCTTTCTGCGGCGGCCGCACCACTGGCTGCAGATGATCGACAAGTACGACGTCCACTGGTCCGCGGCTCCGGACTTCGCCTACGAGCTGTGCTGCGCCAAGGTCACCGACGAGCAACTGGCCGGGCTGGACCTGTCCCGGTGGCGGATAGCCGCCAACGGATCGGAGCGGGTCGGCACCGCGACGCTGGACGCCTTCGCGAAACGGTTCGCCCCCGCGGGTCTTCGGGACGACGCGCTGTGCCCCTGCTACGGCATGGCCGAGGCGACGGTCTTCGTGTCCGGCGAGGCCCACCGGAAGGCCATGGTGACGACGGTCGACGCCGAACGGCTGCAGCAGCACCGGTTCGTACCGGCAAAGGTCGGTGCCGATCTGGTGAGCTGCGGGACACCGCGCGACTACGACGTGCTGATCGTCGATCCGCGGACCGGTGAGGCGCTGGCACCCGGCGGCATCGGTGAGATCTGGCTGCGCGGCCCCAGCCTCGCCAAGGAGTACTGGCGCAACGACTCCGCCAACGAGCGGGCCTTCCTGCCGGACGGCTATCTGCGTACGGGCGACGTCGGCACCCTGCACGACGGCGAGCTGTATGTGACCGGGCGGCTGGAGGAGCTGGTGACCGTGCCGGGGCGCACCCTGTACCCGCAGGACATCGAGCGGGAACTGCGCGCGCGGCACCCCGGACTCACCGGCGTCGGCGCCGCCTTCACGGTGCCGCTCGCCGGGCCCGGCACCGAGGAGGCCCTCGTCGTCACGCACGAGGTCGCCGGGCGGCCGGCCGAGGACGTGCTGCGCCGGCTGGCCCTCGGGATCGGACAGACGGTCACCCACGAGTTCGGCGTGCCCCTTGGCGGCGTCGCCCTGCTGCGGCGCGGCGGGGTGCGGCGCACCACGAGCGGGAAGATCCAGCGCGTACCGATGCGCCGGCTGTTCCTGGACGGCGAGCTGGACGTGATGTACGCCGACTACGCACCGCAACTGGCCGACGCGCTGCGGCCGGTCTGACGGTCGCGGCGGCACACGGCACGGCCCTGCTCGGACCGGCCGCCGCACCGGGGCCGGTCCGAGCAGGGCCGTTGTGTGCCGCCGCATGCCCGCGCGGCGGCCAGCTCACTCCCCTCGGATCGCCTCGGCGTACGCGCCGGATGCCCGGCGGCCCGCTCCGTGCGCCGACCGCAGCACGGTGTCCAGCTCCTGGAGGACCCGCTGGGCGCAGGTCGCCGCCGCCGGCACGATGTCCTGCATCAGAAAGTAGCCGTGCACCAGACCCGGCCCCGGCACATGGCGGACGGGTACGCCGTCGACGCGGAGCTTGTCGGCCAGCTCCACCCCCTCGTCGTGCAGCGGGTCGAATTCGGCCGTGGCGACCACCGTCGGCGGCAGGTCCCGCAGGTCCGCGCGCAGCAGGTCGAGGGCGGGTTCGCTGCGCTGCCGCGGATCGGGAACGTACAGCTCGTAGTGCCAGGCCATGTCGTCGACGGTCAGCAGATACCCCTCGGCGCATTCGCTGGCCGAGGCGAAGAGCAGCCGTGGATCCACGGGCGGGTACAGCAGGAGCTGAGCGGCCAGCTCCAGGTCACCGGCGTCGCGCGCGTCGAGTGCCACGCCGAGCGACAGGTTGGCGCCGGCGCTGTCACCGGCGATCACATGCGCGCGGCCGGGGAAGGACCGGCTCGTCCAGCGGGCCGCGGCGATGGCGTCGAGCAGGGGAGTGGGATAGGGGAACTCCGGTGCCCGTCGGTAGTCGGCCGAGACGACGACCGCGCCCAGCGATGCCGCCAGGATGCGGCAGACCCAGTCGTGACTGTCGATGTCGCCCAGCACCCACCCGCCGCCGTGCAGGTAGGTCACCACGCGGCCCTCGTCCGATTCCGGGGTGTAGACCCGGCACCGGAACGACGAACCGTCCGCGGTGCCGACCGTCCGGTCCGCGGCGGTGACGCGGGGGCCGCCGTCCTCCCGGCGCGGGCGGACCGCATTGCGGAGATACAGCTCGCGGGCGGACTCGACGGTCATGGCCCGAGCCGGAACCGGGGGGCCGCCGGCGCTCTGCCAGGTGATCAGGTTACGGAGTATGCGGTCCAACGGCATAGCAGCCCCTCCTAAGGACTGGTCCGATGCAAAATGCGGCGCATACGATTGTCTTTGACAATTCGTCGGCAACAGCGTCAGGAAGACGCGCGTCCAACTCCCCCACGCGCTCCGACTGTACATGACTGATCACGAAATACGCTGGGGCCAATCATCCGTCATGGCAGCGAATTACTGTGGCGCTCCCCGGCGTAGGCACGGTTCTTGAGGGGCTGTGAAAAACGCATCCATGGTGATGTGGTTCGCACATTGCCGGGGGTTGATCTACGCCGGTAGCCTGGCGAGGAGAGTCGGCAATGTGAAAAGCCACTCGAATATTGCCGTACTTGGGAATCCTGCCCGGATGTGACATTCGAGCATATCGATGTGCGGTGGGGAACCGGCACTTTTTGGCAGCACGCCCCATCACCAGCCCTTTCGTGAGGACGCGTCGGCCCGAGCGGTTCAACCGCTGGCGGACGGTGCACGCGACGCAGCGCAACAGAGAAGGAATTTGTCATGATTGTTCTGGGGTGCAACGGGTTCACCCGGGGCGCAGAAGTCTTCGCCGAGCAATTTGGCGCGGTCGGCACCGAGAAGCACTACGTCCTCGGCCATGACTCGGGTGCAGCGCTGTTGGTGGACGGCAAGCTGGTCGCCGCCGTCGAGGAAGAGCGGCTGAACCGGGAGAAGAAGACCTCCGACTTCCCGGTCAACGCGGTGCAGTGGTGCCTGGACCAGGCGGGCATCACGTTCTCCGACGTCGATCTCATCGCCATCCCGTGGAACTTCTCCGCGACGGTCTTCGACGGGATGATGATCGACCTCGCGGACACTCCGATGCAGCCTCCGGAGAAGCTGGCCCGGCTGGGTCGCCTCGGTGAGCTGTTCGCCAAGGCCCTCAGCCCCGAGGCGATCCTCGCCGACTTCGCCGAGCGCACCGGCTTCACCCCCGACCCGGACAAGGTGGTGTTCGTACAGCACCACCTCGCCCACGCGATGACCGGTTACTACATGGCGGGAATGAAGGACACGGCGTTCCTCATCAGTGACGGCCGCGCCGAACTTTTCTCCTCGCTGATCGGCGAGATCCGCGACGGCCGGATACGGGTCTTCGACGAGTCGACCATCAGCGCCAACGACTCGATCGGCAACCTCTTCGCCTCGATCACGCGATTCCTGGGCTTTGTGCCCAACAATGACGAATACAAGGTCATGGGCCTCTCCGGGTTCGCTGAGCCCCCCTCCCCGAACCCGTTCCTGGACCACATCGTCCAGCTGCACGACGACGGGCGCTACACCCTGTGCAGGCCGCACGACGTGGAGAACCCCCGCTGCTTCGACGAGCTCTTCGAGAAGCACTTCGGTCCGTTCGAGGACACCGTCGAGTACAAGGCCAATGTGGCCGCCGCGGCACAGGAGATGCTCACCGTCGTCACCAGCCACCAGCTGCGCGCGCTGGAGGCCAGGACCGACCTGAACCACCTGCTGTTCGAGGGCGGCCTGGCGCTGAACTGTGTGAACAACACCAAGCTGCTGGAGGGTTCGCGCTTCGACGACATGGACGTGAGCTTCGGTGCCAGCGACACCGGAGTCGTCATCGGCGCCGCCGTCCACGCCTGGGCCAACCACCCGGACACCACCGCCGAGGTGAAGTACGCCGACTCGGTCACCCCGTACCTCGGACCGGAGTACGACGAGGCGACGATCGAGCGGACCCTGCAGGAGTTCGGCGATCGTGTGCAGTGGACCCGGCTGGCCGAGGACGAGGTCGTCGAGAAGGTGGCGAACCTGCTCACCGAGAAGGTCGTCATCGGCTGGTTCCAGGGCCGGATCGAGCACGGCCCCCGGGCGCTGGGCCACCGCAGCATCCTGGCGAACCCGAAGTTCCCAGACATCAAGGACGTCATCAACACCAGGGTCAAGCACCGCGAGCCGTTCCGGCCGTTCGCGCCGATCGTCCTTGAGTCGGATGCGCCGAAGATCTTCGAGATGGGCCGCAAGACCCGCTCGCCGTTCATGACGTTCGTCTTCCCGGTGCGGCCGGAGTACCACGAGGTCATTCCGGGTGCGACGCACGTGGACGGTACCTCCAGGGTGCAGACGATCACCGATGAGGACACGCCGCTGCTGGCGACGCTGCTGCGCCGGTTCACCGCGCTGACCGACGTCCCGTGCCTGATCAACACGTCGTTCAACGTGGCGGGCGAGCCGATCGTGTGCAACCCGGCCGACGCGGTGAAGTGCTTCCTGGGCACCGAGATCGACTACCTCGTGCTCGGCAACCACCTCGTCACCAAGGTCGACCGGCCGGCATGACGTCCGTTGTCCTCCCGCCGGGGCGTCGTGCTGCGACGCCCCGGCGTTCCGGCGTCGGGGAAGGCGAAGGGTTCTTGCTATGAGTACCGTCCACGAGACGACCGTGGACCTGACGACGGTCGTCCGCCAACTGGAAACGCTGGCCGTGGAACTCCGCGGCTCGCACCGGCAGCGCATCCCGGAGGTCAGCGCCGCCTGCGATGCCCTCACCTGCGCGGCCGTCCTGCTGCGTACGCAACAAGACGGCCCGGACGGCGCCGCCACCCACGCCGATCACGCCACCCACACCGATCTCCTCTACGACGCCGTCGCCCTGGCCCGCAGCACTGTGGAGGCGGCGAAGTACGCGTGCCGCGAGCGCATGGGATCGCGTCGAGGCGCACCGGCGACCCGATCCGAGTAGCAGCGGGGACCGGCACGGTGGCTTGGCTCCGTCACCGGTCCCCGCCGCCGCACGCTTCCGGGACCCCGGCAAAGGAATCCAGGTCCCCGCCGCCGGGGCCCGAATTTACTGAGGTCCGTATAGGCGGCGGGCTGCAGATTTTCTTTCGGAAACACCCCGACCGGCCCCGGCGGTCTCGGCACGGGAAAGACGATCTGCAGCGAGCTCCCCCGTGGAATCCGTTATTCCACCGAACGGCCGCGGCCGGACCCGGAGCGACGCCGCTGGATTCTTCAGCACGTCACTCCAGGCCCGGCCGGATCGGCGCCGTCAAACAGGCCACAAACAGTCCACAAACAGGCCGCCCCGTCCTGGAAAGTACCGGCGACCTGGACGCTGAGAAATCCCCGCTGCCGCCGACGCGCACTCCGTCGCGATCGCCCGGCGCTCAGGACGAGGAATTCCCAGCAGCGGAATAATTCAGATCCAGTGTGAATCCCGGGCGATACGGAGCGCATCAATTCGGTTGCGCGCGCCCAACTTCGCCACCGCGGAGGAAATGTAATTGCGCACGGTCCCCTCCGACAGACACAACCGCGCCGCGATCTCCATCACCGTGTCACCCCGGGAGACCTGCTCCAGTACGGAGAGCTGCCGCATGGTCAGCGGACAGTCACCGTTGCCCACCGCCGCGACCGTCAGCTCCGCGTCGAAGACCCGCTCACCCTGGTGCACCATGTGGATGGCCTCGAAGAACTGACGAGGGGGCGCACTTCGCTGCACCATCCCGTCGATGCCGCCCGTAAAGGCTCTGCGGACGGTCGACCGGGTAAATGCGGTGGCGAGCAATAAGCTTCGGCACCCCGGCAGGCTGGTAATTTTCTGAGCGATTTCGATCGTGTCGCTGTCTCCGTCTTCGAAGCTTATTATGACGACATCCGGTCGATGCAGCTCGGCGAACTCCAGTGCCGCAAGATTGCTGTCTGCCGATCCGGCAACTCTGATCTCGTCGTGCTGCTCAAGTAATGCCGTGAGCGCAACCCGGGACAAATGCAGATCATCGGAAACCGCTACATTGATTCCCACTTGATTCCCCCATGCAATTAGGGTCGCCTTGATTCCTCCCTAGAGCTGGGTGATCGTATCATACGCGTACGAGAACCACTTGTGATCGTCTTTGTCAGTTCTCGCCGCTTTGCTCGGACAGGGCGTCTGTCCGAATGGAGATCTCTACCGAACCCGGGGTGGTCCGGTCGGCACGGCGGGCGGTTCCGCGGCTGTTACCTGCACGGTTTGGCGTACTCCCCGGTGGGTGAACGTGAAGATCGATACGGCCGCCAGCATCACCGTGCCGAAGAGGTACGGGATGGAGCGGCCGACCTCGTAGAGGCCGTTGCCCAGCAGCGGGCCGGTCATGAAGGTGAGGGCGGTGGTCGCGTTGACCAGCCCGGCCACGCTGGTCTGCTCCTCCGGCCTGGCCAGAAGGCTCGGCGCGGACATGATCCCGGGCATGCCGAACCCGAGTCCGGCCCCGAGCAGGGCGGTCCCCAGGCCGATCAGGAGTCCGGTCGGGGCGACGGCCACGACGAGCATGCCCGTGGTCATCAGGGTCGACCCCACCCGCATGAGGCGAAGCGGTGGCCAGCCCAGCCGCGGTACGGCCACGGCCTGGACGACGGCGATCATGCCCGCTCCGGCCAGCGCGACCATGCCGGTCACCGTCCCGGTCCGGCTGGGGGTGAGCTGCAGCCGGTCCTGCAGGAGGAAGCCGACCGTCATCAGGGTGAGGGTCATGGCGAGGTACAGGCAGAAGCCGGTGGCCAGGAAGGGCCACATGCGGCGGTCGAACGGGCTGACCTTCACCGCCGGGGGGCGCTCCGTGCGGGCCCGCGGCTTCGGCACACTGACAGCCACCAGGAGGGTGGTCACGGCCAGGATCGCCGGTGCCGCGTACAGCGGAGCCAGCAGACCGGTGATGCTCAGCAGACCGCCGATGGCGGGCCCGACGGCGAGGCCGAGGCCCTGCGCCGCGCCGAAGAGGGCCATGCCCCGTACCCGTTCGGCCTCGCCGGTGGTCATGTCGGCCACATAGGACTGCGCGGTGACCGGGGTTGCGGCCCAGGCGAGGCCGAACGCGGCGCCGCGGCTGAGGATGGCGCATGCGTACACGACCGGCACGGAGAGCACGCCGGTCAGCCCGATGTGGGCGCTGATCGCGAACGCCAGTAGGCCGACCGTCGCTCCCGTGAGCGAGATCAGCAGAACGGGGCGGTGGCCCCAGGCCGCGGCGCGGCGGCCCCAGAACGACCCGGCCAGCACCACGCCGGAGGCCCCGACGAACAGCACGAACCCCAGCGCCAGTTCGCTGAACCCGAGCTCGCGCGCGAGGGGGGCGAGGACCGGGTTCACCACCTGCTGGCCGGTCATCAGCCCGAACACGGCCAGGCACACCAGCAGGATCGGCCGCTGGTGAGTGAGCTTCGGCCGCTGGTCGGCGACCGCCGGACCAGCGCTCACGGCGGGCTCGGTTCCGTGCGCAAGCCGACGGCCGGCAGGTCGCCGGTCGCGGCCGCCGGACGGCCGCGACGCGGGTCCGTGCGCCGGGTTCGCTCGCACCGGGTGGTTCCAGGATGGTTTTCGAGCACGTTCCAAAAGTACAGGAGGGCGCTGGGCCTGTGAACACCGCATCTGACGGCGCATCGGTTTCGCGCCAGCCGGACGCGCCCGGGAACGGCGGCACATGTGGCGCTTCGGCGGTTCCCCCGGCACGCCCCCTGTGCCAAAGTGCCCACCAAACCGCCTACTTCGTGGCGGGGCATACGGGTCGCCGTCAGCATCAGGGCAGGTCAGGGCCGTGATCCAGGGCCAACTCGAACGCCTCGTCACACCGGCAGACCGGAGGTGTGGTGATGGCAGGCGACCCCGGGCTCTTCGGGCCCCGCTCGGTGACCTGGCAGCTGCACGGCGACCCGATGATGTGGATCGCGGGCGTCCGTGCGCTGTACCTACAGGCGCTGCACCCGCGGGCCGTACGCGGCGTCATGCAGAACTCGGCCGCCTTCCAGACGAACACCAGCGGCAGACGCGACGCCTGGGGCCGCCTGATGCGGACCGCGAACTTCGTCGGCACCCTCACCTACGGCACCACCGAGGCCGCCGAGCGGGCCGGCGCCGCGGTCCGCGGCATCCACCGCAGGCTGACCGCCACCGACCCGGCCACCGGCGAGCGCTACGGCGTCGACGAACCGGCCCTGCTGCTGTGGGTGCACTGCGCCGAGGTGGACTCCTACCTGCACGTACTGCGCCGCTCCGGCTATCCGGTCGGCGACGCCCAGGCCGACCGCTACCTCGCCGAACAGCGGGCGAGCGCCCGGCTGGTCGGCCTCGACCCCGACGGCGTCCCCGGCGACCGGGCCGCGCTCGCCGCCTACTTCGACCGCGTACGGCCCGAACTGGCGCTGACCCCCGAGGCCCGCCAGGTCGACGACTTCCTGCGCCGGCCACCGACCCCCGCCCCGCTCGTCCCGGCCCGCGCACTGCTCTGGCGGCCGGTCGCGCACCTCGCCTACGGGGCGCTCCCGGCGTACGCACATGAGCTCTACGGGCGCCCCGCACCCCCGCCGGCCGCCGTCACCCGCCGTCTGCGCGCCACCGGCCGCCTCCTTCGCGCCATTCCGCCCACCGTCCGCTGGCAGCTGCCACCCCGGCACATCCTGCGCGCCGTCGAGCGACTCGGCCCCGGCACCCGCCCAGCGCCCTACAAGCTCCGCCGATCCGCCGCCATACTGGACGAGCACCAGGGGCAGGGGGAGATGCGCGGCTGACCGCGGCACTGGGGACGGGGGCGGCGATACGGGATGGCGGAAAACAGGCTGATTCAGGGGCGCTACCGGCTGCTCGGCACCATCGGGCGCGGCGGCATGGGCGAGGTCTGGCGGGCGCGCGACGAATCGCTGGGCCGGCAGGTCGCCGTCAAATGCCTCAAGCCGCTGGGGCCCCGGCACGAACCGTCGTTCCTCCAGGTGCTGCGCGAACGCTTCCGGCGCGAGGCCCGGGTCGCGGCCGGGCTCCAGCACCGCGGCATCACGGTCGTCCACGACTTCGGCGAGGACGACGGCACGCTCTTCATCGTCATGGAGCTGCTCAGCGGCCGTAACCTCAGCCAGCTGCTGGACGACAACCGGCGCCAGCCGCTGCCCGTACCGGACGTCATCGAGATCGCCGAGCAGGTCACCGCCGCACTCGCCTACACCCACGAACAGGCCGTCGTGCACCGCGACCTGAAGCCGGCGAACATCGTCCGCACCACCGACGGCACGGTCAAGATCTGCGACTTCGGCATCGCCCGCCTCGGCCACGACATCGGCTTCACCGCCCGCCTCACCGGCACCGGCATCGCCATGGGCAGCCCGCACTACATGTCGCCCGAGCAGATCGGCGCGCACGCCATCGACCACCGCAGCGACCTCTACTCCCTGGGCTGTGTGCTCTACGAGCTGGCCACCGGCGTCCCGCCGTTCGACCTGGGCGACGCCTGGGCGGTGCTCGTCGGCCACCGCGACACCGCCCCCACACCGCCGCGCACCCTCCGCCCCGACCTGCCCGGGCCCTACGAGCGGATCATGCTCGAACTGCTCGCCAAGGACCCCGACGACCGGCCCTGCGACGCCGACGAGCTGGCCAAACGCCTCGCCGACGCCCGCCATCCGCAGCCCGGCAGCCATCCTCCGGCCGGCCCCGATGACGTCACGGTCCCCGCCGCACTGCCGTCGTGGACCCGCGGAATCACCCCCGGCTCCCCGGCCGGTGCCGCCCGCCGTCCGCCCCGCCCCGCGGCGGACCGGGCCGCCACGGTCCTCACCGACGCCTGGACCGGCGGCGATCCCCGGCCCGGCGCCGCCGCCCCGGCCGTCCCGCTCGCCAGCCCCGCGCCGCCGAACGACCGCCGAGCCGCCCTCACCGGACGCCTGGAGGACGCCCACGAGCTGGGCCGCCGCGGCCGGTACTTCGAGGCCCACCAGTGCTACGCCGAGGTGCTCGCCGCCCAGGAACGCACGCTGGGCCCCGACCACCCCGACACCCTCGGCTGCCGCCACCACCTCGCGCTCAACCTGGGCCGGCTCGGCCGGCTGGAGGACTCCCGCGCGATGGCCCACGAGGTGGCCGAGGCGCGCGCCCGCGTGCTGGGCGC
Source organism: Streptomyces sp. NPDC002446 (assembly GCF_053595675.1). Taxonomy (NCBI): domain Bacteria; kingdom Bacillati; phylum Actinomycetota; class Actinomycetes; order Kitasatosporales; family Streptomycetaceae; genus Streptomyces; species Streptomyces sp. NPDC002446. The sequence continues at coordinate 109,192 of NZ_JBSFYC010000005.1, forward strand.
ACACCACCCCGACACCCTCACCACCCGCTTCGAACTCGCCTCCGTACTCGGCAGGCAGGGCAACTGGGCGGCGGCGCTGCGCGCCTGCCAGGAGGTCACCGCGGGCCGCTCGGCAACGCTGGGCCCCGACCACCCCGACACCCTCGCCGCGCGCTACGAAGTCGGCATCGGCCTGGGCCGGCTCGGCCGCAGCGCGGAGGCCATGACGCTCTACCGCGAGCTGATCGCGGCGCGCACCCGCGCCCAGGGCGCCGACGACCCGGACACCCTGCGCGCCCGGCACGGCCTGGGGGTCACCCTCGGCCGGCTCGGCCGCTGGCAAGAGGCGCTCGTGGAGGCCCGGGAGGTGGCCGAGGCCCGCGCACGGGTGCTGGGCCCCGACGACCCCGACACCCTGGTCAGCCTCCGGGAGACCGCCGTGGCCCTCGGCTGGCTCGGCCGTTGGAGCGATGCGCTGGAGCGCTACCGCCAGGTCGCGGACGCCCGCGAACGGGTCCTGGGCGCCGCGCACCTCGACGCGCTGGCCAGCTGGAGCGACCTGGCCCAGTGCCTGGAACAGCTGGGCCGCGCCGACGAGGCGGCCGCCCTCCACCGCCGGGTCGCGGCCCTGCGCCGGCAGCGCACCGCACGGGCGAGGTAGCGGCGCCGCCGGCGGAGCCAGGGCGGTTCAGCTCGGGGTGACCCGGTAGAGCACCGTCCCGTGCGCCGGCACCTGCCGGGCCACGATGTCCCGGTCGCTGTGCGCGCGGCGCCCGGAGACCAGGTCGTGCAGCTGGTAGGAGGAGGCCTCCGGCAGCCCGGCCGCGCCGGCCGTGACGGACAGGGTGCGCGGGGTGGCACCGGAGTTGAACAGGGCGATCGCGTGGTCGCCGTTCTTCAGCGGCTTCGACAGCACCGCGGAGCCCGCGTCCTGCTGCACGATCCTCCCCTGTACGCCGAGCGGATCCTGGTCGACCGCGATGACCTCCTCGTTCCCGAGCACCGTCCGCGCCGCCGGCGACAGCTTGCCCAGGTCCGTACTGGAGATCAGCGGCGCCGCCATCACCGCCCACAGCGACATCTGGCTCTGCATCTCCTGCTGCGTCAGCCCCGAGTCGCCGGCCAGCAGGAAGTCCGGGTCGTTCCAGCGGCCGGGCCGCTGGAGGTCCGCCAGATTCGCGTTGTAGCGGAAGTTGTAGACGATGGAGGACCACTTCGCATCCGGTGTGCTCTGCTGCAGCGCCACATCGCGACCGCTGCGCCACAGGTTGCCGAGCTCGGCGGACCAGCCGATGACCTGATGCCAGACGCTCTGCTTGCCGAACTGGAAGTACGCCGGCGCGGACACCGAGAAGGTCATCGGCCGGCCGGAGGCCCGCAGCGCCCCGCTCATCTGCCCGTACAGATCGCGGTAGGTCTGCTCCTTGTCGCGCCCCGCCACCGTGGGCACATTGCAGCCGTCCGCCTTGACGTAGTCCACCTTCCACTGCGCGAACAGCTCCGCGTCCTGGCGGAAGTGGCCGAGGCTGCCGGGATACTTCTCGCAGGTGAGCGTGCCGACGTCCGCATAGATGCCGAACTTCAGACCCATCTGGTGCAGCTGCTGCCCGAGGTGGGCCATGCCGTGCGGGAACTTCGCCGCGTCCGGCACCAGCTCGCCCTTGGCGCCGCGCTGCCTGGCCATCCAGCAGTCGTCGACGGTGACGGTGTCATAGCCCCGCTTCGCCAGCCCCGAACCGACCAGCGCCCGCGCATTGTCGAGCACCACCTGCTCGCTGACGCCGCACATGTAGTACGACCAGTTGTTCCAGCCCATGGGGGGAGTCGGCGCCAGATTCGGATACGGCCCGGCGGAGTGCGGCGCACCCGGCGCGCGGACCGGTCCGGAGGTGGCCGAGGCCGGCGCGGGGGCCGCGAGCAGCCCGGCCGAGCAGGCGGCGACGGCCGTCAGCCCGGCGAGGCGGCGGCCGGTGCGGAGTACCGAAGGGCGGGACACGGGTCACCTCACGGGGGAAGCGGGACGGCCCGCGGACAGGACGGCCGGGGCTGTGCCGGGGCGAGCACGGCCGGACGCTAGGAGCAGCCCCCCGGCCGTGCAAGACGCCGCACCGACCGGACCGGAGGATTCAGCCGCGTGCACCTGGCGACCGAGATCACCGCGTGCTACCAAGGGGCATGCCGGAACGGACTTCGTATGACGCGGTCATCGTCGGCGGCGGGCACAACGGACTGGTCGCCGCCGCCTATCTCGCACGCGCCGGGCGCAGCGTGCTGGTGCTGGAGCGGCTGGACCACACGGGTGGCGCCGCCGTCTCGACCCGGGCGTTCACCGGGGTCGACGCCCGGCTGTCCCGCTACTCCTACCTCGTGAGCCTGCTGCCGCCGAAGATCGTGCGGGACCTCGGGCTGCGGTTCGCGGTCCGCAAACGCACCGTCTCCTCCTACACCCCCGCCGTCCGCGACGGCCGCCCCACCGGTCTGCTCGTCGGCGGCGGCGACGCCCGCACCCGTGCCTCGTTCGCCGAACTCACCGGCTCCGACCGGGAGTTCACCGCCTGGCAGCGCTTCTACGGCACCACCCGGCGGCTCGCCGAACGGGTCTTCCCCACCCTCACCGAGCCGCTCCCCACCCGCGCCGCACTGCGCGCCGCCGTCGACGACGACGCCACCTGGCACGCCCTCTTCGAACGCCCCCTGGGCGAGGTGGTCGAGGAGACCTTCCGCGACGACCTGGTCCGCGGCGTCGTCCTCACCGACGCCCTGATCGGCACCTTCGCCACCGCCCACGACCCCTCCCTGCGGCAGAACCGCTGCTTCCTCTACCACGTCATCGGCGGCGGCACCGGCGACTGGGACGTGCCCATCGGAGGCATGGGCGCCCTCACCGACGCACTGGCCGACGCCGCCCGCCGCGCCGGGGCCGAGATCGTCACCAACTGCCCGGTGACCGCGATCGCCACGGACGGCCGGACCGCGGAGGTCAGCTGCGAGCAGGGCACGATCGGCGCCCGCCGGGTCCTGGTCAACGCCGCACCGCGGGAGCTCGCCCGCCTGCTGGGCGAGGCCCCGCCACCCCCCGCCGAGGGCGCCCAGCTCAAGGTGAACATGCTGCTCACCCGGCTGCCGCGGCTGCGCGACACCCGAGTGGACCCCCGGGAGGCCTTCTCCGGCACCTTCCACATCGCCGAGGGCTACGACCAGCTGGAGCGCTCCTACCGGCAGGCCGCGTCCGGTGAGCCGCCCACCGCGCCGCCGTCCGAGATCTACTGCCACTCCCTGACCGACCCCTCCATCCTCGGCGCCGACCTGGTCCGCCAGGGCTACCAGACGCTCACCCTCTTCGGACTGCACGCCCCGGCCCGGCTGTTCACCGCCGACAACGACACCACCCGCGACCGGCTGCTCGCCGCCACCCTCGCCGAGCTCGACACCCACCTCGCCGAACCGCTCGCCGACTGCCTGGCGAAGGACGCCGACGGCCGCCCCTGCATCGAGGCCAGGTCCCCCCTCGACCTGGACCGGGAGCTGGGCCTGCCGGGCGGCAACATCTTCCACCGCGAGCTGGCGTTCCCGTACGCGGACGAGGAGGCCGAGCGGGCCGGGGGCGCGCCCGCCCGCTGGGGCGTGGCCACCGCCCACCCCAACGTCCTGCTGTGCGGCGCGGGGGCCGTCCGCGGCGGCGGGGTGAGCGGCATCCCGGGGCACAACGCGGCGATGGCGGTGCTGGAGGAGGGGTAGCGCGAGCGGGCCGCCCCCGGGCAGCGCGAGCGGGCCGAGCCCGGGGAGGCAACCGGGCCGGTCCGGCAGACCAACCAGCCCGGCCCGGCGGATTTCTGACGCTGCATCAGAAAATCTCTTCCCTCGTACGGCGCACTGCGGCATCCTGCGCGCATGCAGACGGAGCTGAGCAACACGCTGGGAGCCGAGCACGCCGTCTTCGGGTTCACGCCCTTCCCCGCGGTCGCCGCCGCGATCACCCGGGCCGGCGGGTTCGGGGTGCTCGGCGCGGTCCGCTACACCGCGCCGGACGAGCTGGCCCGCGACCTCGACTGGATGCAGGAGCACACCGGCGGTCTGCCCTACGGCCTCGACGTGGTGATGCCCGCCAAGAAGGTCGACGGCGTCAGCGAGGCCGACGTCGAGGCGATGATCCCCGAGGGGCACCGCAGGTTCGTCGAGGAACTCCTCGACAAACACGGGGTGCCGAAGCTGGCCGAGGGCGAGGCGTCCGGCTGGCGGATCACCGGGTGGATGGAGCAGGTCGCCCGCACCCAGCTCGATGTGGCCTTCGACTATCCGATCAGACTGCTCGCCAGCGCCCTCGGCCCGCCGCCGCCCGACGTCATCCAGCGCGCCCATGACCAGGGCGTCCTCGTCGCCGCACTGGCCGGCAGCCCCCGCCACGCCCGGCACCACAAGGCCGCCGGCATCGACATCGTCGTCGCCCAGGGCTACGAGGCCGGCGGCCACACCGGCGAGATCGCCACCATGGTCCTCACCCCGGAAGTCGTGGCGGCCGTCGACCCGCTGCCGGTGCTCGCCGCGGGCGGCATCGGCACCGGCGAGCAGATCGCCGCCGGGCTCGCCCTCGGTGCGCAGGGCGTCTGGCTCGGCTCGATCTGGCTGACCACCGAGGAGGCCGAGCTGCACTCCCGGCGGCTGACCGCGAAGCTGCTCGCCGCAGGGCCGGGCGACACCGTCCGCTCCCGCGCCCTGACCGGCAAACCCGCCCGTCAGCTGCGTACGGAATGGACCGACGCCTGGGACGGCCCCGACGGCCCCGGCCCCCTTCCGATGCCGCTGCAGGGCCTGCTCGTCGCCGAGGCCAACTCGCGCATCCAGCGGCACGAGGTCGCACCGCTGCTGGGCACCCCGGTCGGTCAGATCGTCGGCCGGATGAACAGCGAACGCAGCGTCCAGGCCGTCTTCGACGACCTCACCCGCGGCTTCGAGCGGGCCATCGACCGCATCAACCGCATCGCCGGAAGGGACCGGTCATGACGCAAGCGCCCAACGGCTTCTGGGCCCAGGCCACCGCCGACCCCGACCGCACCGTCCTGATCGCCCCGGACGGCGAGGAGTGGAGCGCGGGCCGGCTGCACACCGCCGTCAACCGGCTCGTGCACGGGCTGCGCGCGGCGGGCCTGGAGCGCGGCGACGCCTTCGCCGTCGTGCTCCCCAACGGCGTCGAGTTCTTCACCGCCTACCTCGCCGCCTCCCAGGCCGGGTTCTACCTCGTCCCCGTCAACCACCACCTGGTCGGCCCCGAGATCGCCTGGATCGTCGCCGACTCCGGCGCCAAGGTGCTCATCGCCCACGAGCGGTACGCGGCCGCGGCGACCGCGGCGGCCGACGAGGCGAAGCTGCCGGCGAGCCACCGCTACGCCGTCGGGGACATCGAGGGCTTTTGCCCGTACCCCCGGCTCCTGCACGGACAGCCCGGGTCGGCGCCCGAGGACCGCACCCTCGGCTGGGTGATGAACTACACCTCCGGCACCACCGGCCGCCCGCGCGGCATCCGGCGCCCGCTTCCCGGCAGGCCCCCCGAGGAGACCTACCTCGGCGGCTTCCTCGGCATCTTCGGGATCAGGCCCTTCGACGGCAACGTCCACCTGGTCTGCTCGCCGCTCTACCACACGGCCGTGCTCCAGTTCGCCGGCGCGTCCCTGCACATCGGGCACCCCGTCGTCCTGATGGACAAGTGGACGCCCGAGGAGATGCTGCGCCTCATCGACGCGCACGACTGCACCCACACGCACATGGTCCCCACCCAGTTCCACCGGCTCCTCGCCCTGCCGGACGAGGTCAAGGACCGCTACGACGTCTCGTCCATGCGGCACGCCATCCACGGCGCCGCGCCCTGCCCCGACCACGTCAAACGGGCGATGATCGACTGGTGGGGCCGGTGCGTCGAGGAGTACTACGCGGCGAGCGAGGGCGGCGGCGCCTTCGCCACCGCCGAGGACTGGCTGAAGAAACCGGGCACGGTCGGCAAGGCCTGGCCGATCAGCGAACTGGCCGTCTTCAACGACGACGGCGACCGGCTGCCGCCCGGCGAACTGGGCACCGTCTACATGAAGATGAGCACCGGCGGGTTCTCGTACCACAAGGACGCGGCGAAGACCGCGAAGAACCGCATCGGCGACTTCTTCACCGTCGGCGACCTCGGCATCCTCGACGAGGACGGCTACCTCTTCCTGCGCGACCGCAAGATCGACATGATCATCTCGGGCGGTGTCAACATCTACCCCGCCGAGATCGAGGCGGCGCTGCTGACCCACCCCGCCGTCGCGGACGCCGCCGCGTTCGGCATCCCGCACGCCGACTGGGGCGAGGAGGTCAAGGCCGTCGTCGAACCGGCCGAGGGGCAGCAGCCCGGACCGGCCCTCGCGGCCGCGATCCTCGCCCACTGCGAGCAGCGGCTCGCGGGCTACAAACGGCCCAGGACGGTCGACTTCATCACCGCCATGCCCCGCGACCCCAACGGCAAGCTCTACAAACGGCGGTTGCGCGACCCGTACTGGGAGGGGCGCGAGCGCGCGGTGTAGCGCACCGCCGCGGCCGGGTGCCTTGACCGCGGGTGGGGCGCGGCCGAGGATCGCGCCATGACGCGAGCGCGGAGCAACACGGTCGACGGAGTCCTGCGGCGCAGTGCGCGCCGGGTGCCGGGGCGCACGGCGGTGCGGTACGGGGAGCGGGCCTGGACCTACCGCGAGCTGGACGACGCGGTGACCGCCGCGGCCCGGGTGCTGCTGGCGGACGGCCTCGGGCCCGGCGACCGGGTCGCGTCCTACGGGCACAACTCCGACGCGTATCTGATCGGCTTTCTGGCCTGCGCCCGCGCCGGACTGGTGCACGTACCGGTCAACCACGGCCTCACCGGCGAGGATCTGCGCTACCTCCTGGACCAGTCGGGCAGCGCCCTGGTGCTCACCGACGCCGCACTCGCCCACCGGCTGCCGGACTCCCTGCCCGCCATGCCGCTGTACGGCGCGCCCGGCGGGCTGCTGGAACGGGTCGCCGCACAGCCCGCGCCCACCGGCGCCGGGCCGCTGCCCGAAGTCCCCGACGACGAGCTGGTACAGCTGCTGTACACCTCGGGGACGACCGCCCTGCCCAAGGGCGCGATGATGACGCACCGGGCGCTGGTGCACGAGTACACCAGCGCCATCGTCGCCCTCGACCTCGCGGAGACCGACCGCCCGCTGCACTCGCTGCCCCTCTACCACTCCGCGCAGATGCATGTGTTCCTGCTGCCCTATCTGGCGGTGGGCGCGGAGAACACCATCCTGGACGGGCCCGACCCGGAGCAGGTCTTCGACCTGGTGGAAGCGGGCCTGGCCGACAGCCTCTTCGCGCCGCCGACGGTGTGGATCGCGCTGTCGAACCACCCCGGCTTCACCACCCGGGAGCTGGGCGGGCTGCGCAAGGCCTACTACGGCGCCTCGATCATGCCGGTGCCGGTACTGGAGCGGCTCCGCGCCCGGCTGCCCCGCCTCGCCTTCTACAACTGCTTCGGGCAGAGCGAGATCGGGCCGCTGGCCACCGTGCTCGGACCGGACGAGCACGAGGGCCGGATGGACTCCTGCGGGCGGCCGGTGCTGTTCGTCGAGGCGCGGGTGGTGGACGAGGCGGGCCGGGAGGTACCCGACGGCACCCGCGGCGAGGTCGTCTACCGCTCCCCGCAGCTGTGCACCGGCTACTGGGACAAGCCCGAGGAGACCGCCGAGGCGTTCCGGGACGGCTGGTTCCACTCCGGTGACCTCGCGGTCCGGGACGCGGAGGGCTACTTCACCGTGGTCGACCGGGTCAAGGACGTCATCAACTCCGGCGGCGTCCTGGTCGCCTCGCGCCAGGTGGAGGACGTGCTCTACGAGCATCCGCAGGTGGCGGAGGTCGCCGTCATCGGACTGCCGGACGAGCACTGGATCGAGGCGGTGACGGCCGTGGTGGTACGGCGTACGGACGGCGCGGGCAGCGGGGGCGGCGGGGACTTGGTGGGGGAGCGGGAGCTGATCGAGGCGGCGCGGGCCCGCCTCGCGCCGTTCAAGGCGCCCAAACGGGTGGTGTTCGTGGACGCGCTGCCGCGCAACGCCAGCGGGAAGGTCCTCAAGCGGGAGCTGCGCGAGCGCTTCGCCGCGCCCTGAGCCGCGCGCGGAGGGCGACTGTCAGTGCCCCCTGCCATGCTGGGAAGCGGCGGGAGAACAGCCCGCAGGCCGCGATCGGCACGACGGAGGAGCACCATGCTGACCACCGACTACGTCCCGGGCACACCGAACTGGCTCGACCTCGGCGCCCCCGATGTCGCCGCTGCCGCCGACTTCTACTCCGGCGTGTTCGGCTGGAGCTTCGAATCGGCGGGGCCCGAGGCCGGCGGGTACGGCTTCTTCCACCTCGACGGCAAGACGGTCGGAGCCGTCGGCCCGCTGACGGAGGAGGGCGCGAGCTCCGCCTGGACGGCGTACTTCCACACCCGCGACGCGGACGCCACGGCCAAGGCCGTGGAGCAGGCGGGCGGCTCGGTGCGGGTCGCGCCGGACGATGTCTTCACGGCGGGCCGGCTGGCGGCCTTCACCGACCCGACGGGCGCCGACTTCGCCGTATGGCAGCCCGGCGACGTCCAGGGCCTGGAGATGGTCATGGAGGCGAACACGCTCTGCTGGACGGAGCTCTACACCACGGACGCGGCCGCGGCGAAGGGGTTCTACCGCTCGGTCTTCTCCTGGAGCTTTCAGGACATGCCGATGGGCGGCGACCTGGTCTACTCGGTCATCTCCTCGCCGGGCGGCGGCAAGGCCGACGACACGGGGCAGGGCGGCCTCATGCAGCTGCCGCAGGAGCATCAGGAGGCCGGTTCGACCTCGGAGTGGCACCCGTACTTCGGCGTCACCGACTGCGACGCGACCTTCGCCGCCGCCATCGACCGTGGCGCCACAGTCCTGATCCCGCCGGCCGACGCACCGGGCGTCGGCCGGCTGGCCATGGTGACGGACCCCGCCGGGGCCCCGTTCGCCCTGATCAAGGGGGACCCGAACATGACCTGAGCGGGAGCCGGGCGACGGCCGCGAAGGCTGCCCCGGGCGTGTGTGCCGGGGACGGAGGCAGAACGCCCTCCCTCAGGCCTTGTCCCGCGGGCGGGTGTCCACGATGCGCTTGATCTTGCCCACCGAGCGTTCCAGGGTCTCCGGATCGACGATCTCCACGCCGACCGAGACCCCGATGCCGTCCTTGACCCCGCGCGCGATCAGCCCGGCTGCCGCCGTGCGCGCCTCGGGGGTGGCATCCGGCCGGGCCTCGGCGCGTACGGTCAGGTGGTCCATCCGGCCCTGCCGGGCCAGCCTCAGCTGGAAGTGCGGGGCGACGCCCGGTGTGCGCAGCACGATCTCCTCGATCTGCGCGGGGAAGAGGTTCACCCCACGCAGAATGATCATGTCGTCGCTGCGCCCGGTGACCTTCTCCATCCGGCGGAACGCGGCGCGCGCGGTGCCCGGCAGCAGCCGGGTCAGATCACGGGTGCGATAGCGGACGACCGGCATCGCCTCCTTGGTGAGGGAGGTGAAGACCAGCTCCCCGTGCTCACCGTCCGGCAGCACCTCGCCGGTGAGCGGGTCGACCACCTCCGGATAGAAGTGGTCCTCCCAGATGTGCAGCCCGTCCTTGGTCTCCACGCACTCCTGGGCGACACCGGGGCCCATGACCTCCGACAGGCCGTAGATGTCCACGGCGTCGATCGCGAACCGCTCTTCGATCTCGCGCCGCATCTCCTGCGTCCAGGGCTCGGCACCGAAGACGCCCACCTTCAGCGAGGTCGTCCGGGGATCGACGCCCTGCCGCTCGAACTCGTCGAGCAGGGTGAGCATGTACGACGGCGTCACCATGATGATCTCGGGACGGAAGTCCTGGATAATCTGCACCTGCCGGCTCGTCATCCCGCCGGACGCCGGGACGACCGTACAGCCGAGCCGCTCCGCGCCGTAGTGCGCGCCCAGACCGCCGGTGAACAGGCCGTATCCATAGGCGATATGGACGGTGTGACCGGGCCGTCCGCCGGCCGCGTACAGGGAACGGGCGACGACGTCCGCCCAGTGGGAGAGGTCGCGCTCGGTGTAGCCGACGACCGTCGGACGGCCGGTGGTGCCGCTGGAGGCGTGGATGCGGCGCACCTTCTCCTTGGGCACGGCGAACATGCCGAAGGGGTAGTGGGCGCGCAGATCGTCCTTGACGGTGAACGGGAAGCGGGCGAGATCGCCGAGCGCGTGACAGTCCTTCGGATGCACCCCGGCCCGGTCGAAGGACTCGCGGTAGAACGGCACATGGTCGTAGGCGTGCTGCAACGAGGCGCGCAGCCGGGTCAGCTGAAGCTCCCGCAACGCGTCCCCGGAGAGCCGCTCCGCATCGTCGAAGACCTCGCCGCCCATGGCCCTGCCCGTGCCTGCTTCCGGCATGGAATGTCACCGCCTCGTCTGCCTACCGATCATTCGGTAGCTGAATGCGGTCCAAGTAATCAGCGCGCGGCGAACACGTCAAGGGGCGTGGCGCAGGCGGCTCACGGGTAGCGTCCCGCGCATGAGTGACATCCGGAAGGTGCAGGTCGGTGAGGTCCGGCTGGCGTATCGGGTGTGGGGCGAGGAGGACGCGCCCCCGGCCGTGCTGCTGCACTGCCTGGGGGAGGACGGCGAGGACTGGCGCGGTCTCGTCGGCCGGCTCGCCGGCACCCATCGGGTCTTCGCCCTCGACCAGCGCGGCCACGGACACAGCGACTGGCCGGGGGAGTACGGATTCGAGTGCTGGCGCGATGACGCGATCGGGTTCCTGCAGGCGCTGGGCCTGGAGCGGGTGACCCTGATCGGCCACTCGCTGGGTGCGGTGACCGCGCTGCTGCTGGCCGCGCAACGCCCCGAGCTGGTGGCCCGCCTGGTCCTGGAGGAGGCCGCCCCGCCGCTTCCCGCGCAGCCGCCGCAGGAGCTGCCCGAGCGGCCGGCGGGCCCGTTGCCGTTCGACTGGCGGGCCAAGGTCGCCGTGGTGGCGGAGCGCAACGCCCCCGACCCCCGGTGGTGGGACGCCCTGACCGACATCACCGCGCCCACCCTCGTCATCGCCGGCGGCCCGACCAGCCATGTCCCCCAGGAACACCTCGCCGAGCTGGCCGAACGGATCCCCGGAGCCCGCCTGGTGACGGTCGAGGGAGCCGGCCACCTCGTCCACGAGGAACGCCCCGGCGCATTCCTCGCCGAGGTCACCTCGTTCCTGACGCCCAGCCGGTAGCTGCGGCACCGGCGGCCGGGGCACGCGCCGGGACCCGCCTCGCCCGGGCTCACCGCCGTACGCCCGCCCACAACGCCCTCGCACCGACTCCCCCTCGGCGTCGCCCGCGAACTGCCCCGGGGGCGCCCGAGTTTCAAGAAAGGCCAACCGTGCAGCTGACCGCCTCGATGCGCCGTGCGCTGGTCGCCGGCGCCGCCGCGACCGTCCTGTTCACCGGAGTGGGCGGGGCCGTCGCGGCGCCGTCGGCCCCGTCCGCCCCGGCTGTCCCGCAGGCCGCCGCGCACTCCCCGTACGGACGGCTCCGGCCGCTCGCCGCGCTGTCCGCGGAGCGGCTGGCCACCGGCGATCTGGTGGCCGCGGCGAAGTGGGGCACCGGCGGTCCGATCGACGACCCGGCGCGCGAGCAGCAGGTGCTGGACGCGGTGGCGGCACAGGCCCGCGAGCTGGGCGCGGACCCGGACGCGACGGTGCGGATCTTCCGGGACCAGATCGAGGCCAGCAAGGTCGTACAGCGCGGACTGCACCGGCGGTGGGAGGCGGACCCCTCCCAGGCGCCGGAGGAACGGCCCGACCTGGGCGAGGTCCGCAAGGAGATCAACCGCATCAACGGCGAGCTGGTGCGGGCCGTCGCCGCCTCGCCGGACGCCCGTTCCGCGCCGTACTGCCGCCCGCTGCTGGCCGCGAACGCCGTCCGCCTGCGCCATGAGCGGCAGCTGGACGCGCTTCACACGGCGGCACTGGCCCGCGCACTGCGGTCGGTCTGCGCCACGGACACCGCGCCCGCGGCCACGGCGCCCCGGGCGGGCGGAGCGGCTCACGCCTCCCGTTCGCCGGCCGCCACCGCCTTCGCCCAGCGGTAGTCGGCCTTGCCGCTGGGCGAGCGCCGGATGCGGTCGGTGAAGACCACGGCCCGCGGGATCTTGTAGCCCGCCAGCCGGCTCCGGCAGTGCGCCTGGATGCCCGCCAGGTCCAGCGGGGCCGCCCCCGCGCGCAGCTGGACCACGGCCGCGACGCGGTTGCCCCACCGCTCGTCCGGCACACCCGTCACCAGCGCGTCGTACACCTCCGGATGGGCCTTGAGCGCCTGCTCGACCTCCTCCGGGTAGACCTTCTCGCCGCCGGAGTTGATGCACTGCGAACCCCGGCCGAGGACGGTGACGACGCCCTCCTCGTCGACGGTGGCCATGTCGCCCAGCAGCACCCACCGCTCACCGTGCGCCTCGAAGAAGGTCTCGGCGGTCTTCTCCGGGTCGTTGTAGTAGCCGAGCGGTACGTGTCCGCGCAGCGCGAGACGGCCCGCCTCACCGGCGGCGACCGGCGCGCGGGTCACCGGATCGACCACCGCCGTACGCGAGTTGACGCGCAGCCGGAAGCCCCGCTCGGGGCCCGAGTCGTCGGTGGCGGTGCCGTTGAACCCGGATTCCGAGGAGCCGAAGTTGTTCAGCAGCACGGCGTGCGGGACCAGGGCGCTGAACTGGGCGCGTACGGTCTCGGAGAGGATCGCGCCGGAGCTGCTGACGCTGAACAGCGAGGAGCAGTCGACGCCCTTCAGCGGCCCGCCGAGCGCGTCGACGAGCGGGCGCAGCATCGCATCGCCGACCAGCGAGACACTGGTGACCTTCTCCCGCTCGATGGTCCGCAGCACCTCTTCGGGCGCGTACTTGCGGTGGATGACGACCTTCTGGCCGAAGTGGAAGGCGATGAAGGCGGTGAGGGTGGAGGTGCCGTGCATCAGCGGGGGTGCGGGGAAGAAGACGATTCCGTCACCGCCTGCCGCGACCCGCTCGGCCAGCTCCTGCGGCCGCTTCACCGGCTCACCGGTCGGCGCCCCGCCGCCCATGCCGGAGAAGAAGATGTCCTCGTGGCGCCACATCACGCCCTTGGGCATGCCGGTGGTGCCGCCGGTGTAGATGACGATCTGGTCGTCGGCGGAGCGCGGCCCGAAGCCGCGGGCGGGTGAGCCGGACGCTTCCGCGTCCGCGAGCGCGACCGGCGCGAGGTGCGGCTCGGGGACGCCGGCGGGCGGGGTCCCGACCCGTACGAGGTGCCGCAGCGCGGGGGCCTGCGGAAGGGCGGCGGCGACCCGGCCGGTGAACTCCGCGTCGAAGACCAGCGCCACCAGGTCGGCGTCCCGGTAGAGGTAGACCAACTCCTCTTCCACATAGCGGTAGTTGACGTTCACCGGGACGGCGCGGATCTTCAGACAGGCGTAGACGGCCTGGAGGTAGGCGACGCCGTTGTAGAGGTGGAGTCCGACGTGCTGGCCGGGGCGGACGCCGTGGTCGCCGAGGTGGTGGGCCAGGCGGTTGGCGGCGCGGTCCAGCTCCGCGTAGGTCAGCCGCCGTTCGGCACCGGTCCCCGGGTGGTCGACGTACACCAGCGCCTCGCGGTCGGGAACCGTGTCGACGATCGACTCGAAGAGGTCGGCAAGGTTGTACTCCATGTCTCCTCCAGACCGGGCGGCCTCGGCTCGACCCGGTCGGCGGACCGGACCCAGGCGGTCATTAGAGCGCCGCCGGGAGGAGCTGGGAAGGGCCCCGGCCAAGAAATCTGACTACCTGTCAGAAAACTCTTGAACTCGCCCTGCGGCTACTGCAACCTGTTCTACGTCTTGAGACGGGAGGACGGCATGGGCGGTACGGAACATCTGACCGTGGAGCGCGTCGGCGCGACCCTGGTGCTCACCCTCAACCGGCCGGAGGCGAAGAACGCGCTCTCGCTGCCGATGCTGGTGGGCCTGTACGACGGCTGGCTCGCCGCCGACGAGGACGACGAGATCCGCTCCATCGTCCTCACCGGCGCCGGCGGCACCTTCTGCGCCGGGATGGACCTCAAGGCCCTCGCCGGCGGCGGGATGGCCGGCGAGCAGTACCGCGACCGGCTGCGCGCCGACCCCGACCTGCACTGGAAGGCGATGCTGCGCCACCACCGCCCCCGCAAACCCGTGATCGCCGCCGTCGAGGGCCACTGCGTCGCCGGCGGTACGGAGATCCTCCAGGGCACCGACATCCGCGTCGCGGGCAAAAGCGCCACCTTCGGGCTCTTCGAGGTCGCCCGCGGACTCTTCCCCATCGGCGGCTCCACCGTCCGCCTCGCACGCCAGATCCCCCGCACCCACGCCCTGGAAATGCTGCTCACCGGCCGCCCCTACCCGGCGGACGAGGCGGCCCGGATCGGCCTGATCGGCCATGTGGTACCCGACGGCACCGCGCGGGAGAAGGCGCTGGAGATCGCCGAGCGGATCAACGCCTGCGGCCCGCTCGCCGTCGAAGCCGTCAAGGCGTCCGTCTACGAGACCGCCGGACTGACCGAGGCCGACGGGCTGCAGGCCGAACTGGCCCGCGGCTGGCCCGTCTTCGACACCGCCGACGCCAAAGAGGGCGCTCGCGCCTTCGCCGAGAAACGCCCGCCCGTCTACCGGCGCGCCTGAGCCCCACAGCCCGAGGAGCCAGAGGAACCCCAGGAACCCCAGGAGCCCAAGGAGTCCGCATGTCAGAGGTCCTCACGGCGCCGCTCGTCGTGGAATTCCCCTTCACCCGCTCGCTCGGCCCCGTCCAGAGCGCCTTCCTCACCGGGCTGCGCGAGCGCACCGTCCTCGGCGTCCGGGCCGGCGACGGCCGGATCGTCGTACCGCCCACCGAATACGACCCGGTCACCGCCGAGGAGCTCAGCGAACTCGTCGAGGTCGGCGCGACCGGCACCGTCACCACCTGGGCCTGGAACCCCTCCCCGCGCCGCGGCCAGCCGCTGGCCACCCCCTTCGCCTGGGCCCTGGTCCGGCTCGACGGCGCCGACACCGCGCTGCTGCACGCACTGGACGCCCCCGGCCCCGACGCCGTACGCACCGGCATGCGGGTCACCATCCGCTGGGCCGCCGAGCGGACCGGCGCCATCACCGACATCGCCTGCTTCGAGCCGTCCGACGAGGCGGCGGACGGCGACCGGCCCGTACCGCACGACGGCGAGTTCGCCGAACCCGTCACCACGATCACCACCCCCGCCCGGCTCGACTACACCTACTCGCCCGGCCGCGCCCAGTCCCGCTACCTCCAGGCGCTCACCGGCCACCGGACCATCGGCGAGCGCTGCCCCTCCTGCCGCAAGGTCTACGTCCCGCCCCGCGGCGCCTGCCCCACCTGCGGCGTCGCCACCGGCGGCCAGGTCGAGGTCGGCCCCCGGGGCACCGTCACCACCTTCTGCATCGTCAACATCAAGGCCAAGAACCTCGACATCGAGGTCCCCTACGTCTACGCGCACATCGCGCTGGACGGCGCCGACCTGCCCCTGCACGCCCGCATCGGAGGGATCCCGTACGACCAGGTCCGCATGGGCCTGCGGGTGGAACCCGTATGGACCGGGGAAGGACGCTTCCCCGACCACTACCGGCCCACCGGCGAACCCGACGCCGACTACGACAGCTACAAGGAGCTGATCTGATGCGCGATCCGATACGCGAGGTCGCCATCGTCGCCTTCGGACAGAGCCGGCACGTCCGCGACAGCGCCGAGACCTCCGAGGTCGAGATGCTGATGCCGGTGCTCCACGACGTCCTGGCCCGCACCGGCCTCAAGGCCGGCGACATCGACTTCACCTGCTCGGGCTCCTCCGACTACCTCGCCGGCCGGGCGTTCTCCTTCACGATGGCCCTGGACGGCGTCGGCGCCTGGCCGCCGATCGCCGAGTCCCATGTCGAGATGGACGGTGCCTGGGCGCTGTACGAGGCCTGGGTGAAGATCCTCACCGGCGAGGCGGAGACCGCACTGGTCTACGCCTACGGCAAGTCCTCGCCCGGCGACGTCCGCGAGGTCCTCACCCGCCAGCTCGACCCGTACTACGTCGCCCCGCTGTGGCCCGACTCCGTCGCCCTCGCCGCCCTCCAGGCCCAGGCCCTGATCGACGCGGGACTGACCGACGAACGGGAGCTGGCCCGGATCGCGGCCCGCCGCCGCACCGCCGCCGCGGCCCATCCGTCCGCCCAGCTGCGCGGCACCGTGCCCATCGGCGAACCGCTGGTCGGTCCGCTGCGCACCGGCGACTGCCCGCCCATCGGCGACGGCGCGGCCGCCGTCGTGCTCGCCGCCGGAGACACCGCCCGCCGGCTGACCGACCGCCCCGCCTGGATCCGCGGGCTCGACCACCGCATCGAGGCCCACAGCCTGGGCGTCCGCGACCTCACCGACTCACCCTCCGCCCGGCTCGCCGCCGAACGGGCCGGACTCTTCGAACGGCCCGTGGACACCGCCGAGTTGCACGCCCCGTTCACCTCCCAGGAGGTCGTCCTGCGCACTGCGCTGCGGCTCGGCGAGGGCGTCGACGTCAATCCGTCCGGCGGAGCGCTCGCCGCCAACCCCGTCATGGCCGCCGGCCTGATCCGGCTCGGCGAGGCGGCAGCCCGCATCCAGCGCGGTGAGTCCGGCCGCGCCCTCGCCCACGCCACGTCCGGGCCGTGCCTGCAGCAGAACCTGGTCGCCGTCCTGGAGGGGGAACGATGAGCAACGCCGCGACATCGAAGGAGCCGGTGGCCGTCGTCGGCATCGGCCAGACCAAACACGTCGCCGCCCGCCGGGACGTCTCCATCGCCGGACTCGTCCGCGAGGCCGCCCGACGCGCCCTGGACGACGCCCAGTTGACCTGGCCGGACATCGACGCCGTGGTGATCGGCAAGGCCCCCGACTTCTTCGAGGGCGTCATGATGCCCGAGCTCTACCTCGCCGACGCCCTGGGCGCCGTCGGCAAGCCGATGCTGCGGGTGCACACGGCCGGCTCGGTCGGCGGCTCCACCGCTCTGGTCGCCGCCAACCTCGTCGCCGCCCGGGTCCACCGCACCGTCCTCACTCTCGCCTTCGAGAAACAGTCCGAGTCCAACGCCATGTGGGGCCTGTCCCTCCCGGTCCCCTTCCAGCAGCCCCTGCTGGCCGGCGCCGGCGGCTTCTTCGCCCCGCACGTCCGCGCCTATATGCGCCGCACCGGCGCCCCCGCCGCCGTCGGCTCCCTCGTCGCCTACAAGGACCGCCGCAACGCCCTGAAGAACCCCTACGCGCACCTCCACGAGAAGGACATCACCCTGGAGAAGGTGCAGGCCTCGCCCATGCTCTGGGACCCGATCCGCTACTCGGAGACCTGCCCGTCCTCCGACGGCGCCTGCGCGATGATCCTCACCGACCGCACCGGCGCCGCACGCGCGCCGCACCCGCCGGCCTGGGTGCACGGCGGGGCGATGCGCAGCGAGCCCACCCTCTTCGCCGGAAAGGACTTCGTCTCGCCGCAGGCCGGCAAGGACTGCGCCGCCGACGTCTACCGGCAGGCCGGCATCACCGACCCGCGCCGCGAGATCGACACGGTCGAGATGTACGTCCCGTTCTCCTGGTACGAGCCGATGTGGCTGGAGAACCTGGGCTTCGCCGAGGAGGGCGAGGGCTGGAAGCTCACCGAGTCCGGCGTCACCGAACTCGACGGCGACCTGCCGGTCAACCCCTCCGGCGGAGTGCTCTCCACCAACCCCATCGGCGCCTCCGGCATGATCCGCTTCGCCGAGGCCGCCCTCCAGGTACGCGGCCGGGCCGGCGAGCACCAAGTCGACGGCGCCCGCCGGGCATTGGGACACGCCTACGGCGGCGGCTCCCAGTTCTTCGCGATGTGGCTGGTCGGCGCCGACCGCCCGGCAGCCTGAGGGGGCGGGCGGGCGTCGGCCGGCGCGGGTGTCGGGCTGTGCGGAATACCCTCCACCCCCACCACGTTGTGGCCCCGCAGGGGGGCCTCGCGTCCCCTACGGGAACTGTTCGACCACCCCCTAGACCCCCGCATCCCACCCCCTGTCCCCCCGCATCCCACCCCCTGTCCCCCCGCCTCCCACCCCCCGGCCACGTCCTCTGTCCGTTCCCGCGCACAGTGGTTAGGCTGCGCGCGGAGGACGAACCGGGAGGAGCGAGGAACGTGGCCAACAGCATCATCGAGCAGCGGCTCGTGGGCGGTCCCCGGCCCGATCTCGACCTGTCGCAGGCCGAGTGGCAGTCGAGCACCCAGGGCGTGGGCGATGTCCAGATCGCCTTCGTCGAGGGCTATATCGCCCTGCGCAACCGCCGCAGTCCGGAGATCCCGGCGGTGATCTTCTCCCCGGCCGAGTGGCGCGCCTTCGTCCTGGACGCCCGGGACGGCGAATTCGACCTCACATAGGAGCCGGTCGCCCGTCCGGTGCTCCTGACGGCGGTCCGGTCAGGTGAGCACCACGCACCCTCGCGCGCGCAGCGCCCGGACCGGCTCCGCCCCGTCGCAGACGGCGTTCCAGCGCAGATCCAGCTTCTCCAGCGAGGGCAGCCCCGCGATCCAGGGCGGCAGCCGGTCGATCCGGTTGCCGCGCAGATCGATCCGGCGCAGCAGCGGCAGCGCGCGCAGCGGCTCGGGGAACCGGTCCAGGGCGTTGTCCCGCAGCTCCAGGAGCCGCAGCTCGCGCAGCGCCCCGACGCTCTCGGGCAGCTCCGTGAGCGCATTGCCGCCCAGCCACAGCTCCCGAAGCCGCCCGAGCCGCCCCAGCGACCCGGGCACTTCGGTCAACTCGGCCCGCTGCGCCCGCAGTTCGACCAGGCCCGCCATCTCACCGACCGCCTCCGGCAGCCTGCCGAGCGGATTGTCGCCGACGTTGAGGTAGCCGAGCCCGCGCAGCCCGCCCAGGGAGTCCGGCAGCGCGCCGATCCGGTTGTCGTGCAGATAGAGGAAGCGGGTCAGCCCGGTCAGCCCGCCGATCTCGTCGGGCACCGCCGTCAGCGCGTTGTGGCCGAGATCCAGCGTGTGCAGCGCCTTGAGCCGGCCGAGCTCCGGCGGAACCCCGGTCAGGGCGTTGTCGGCGAGGATCAGCACCTCCCAGTCGGTACGCCGCCAGACCTCCGGCGGCACCGAACTCAGTCCGGCCTTCCAGAGGTTGAGGGTGCGAGGTCCGGCAAGCATGGAGGCGGTGTCCTTTCCGGGGGCGTCCGGGGCGTTCGGGGCGTTCGGGGCGCGCGTGGGTGCCGCGCTGCGCCCCGTTGCCGAGCGTAGGGTGGGCGGCATGACGGGTGAACGTGATCTTGAGGTTCTGCTGAGCGGGATGCGTCCCGAGCTGAACGAGGGCCGCTATGTCTTCACCAGCGTCCCCGGCGCGGTCCCCGAGGGGCTGACGCCGGTGGTCACCGTCGCCGAGCCCGAAGGGCTCACCCTCGTCGTCCGCCAGGAGGAGGCCGATCGCGCCGGCCTGGCGTACGACTACGTCGCCGGCTGGATCACCCTGCGGGTGCACTCCGCGCTGGACGCCGTCGGTCTGACCGCGGCCGTCGCCACCGCACTCGCGCGGGCCGGGCTCAGCTGCAATGTCGTCGCCGGCTTCCACCATGATCACCTCTTTGTGCCGTACGACGCGGCCGCCGAGGCGCTGCGCCACCTCCGCGAGCTGGCCGAGCGGGCCTGACCGGCGACGGAAGCGGAGCGACGGCCACCGCGCGCTGACCCCGATGTCCGCGCGGGTATGCCCGGCCGGGCCACGTACGATGGCGGCATGTCCTTCCTCCGTCGCCGCAGCGCAGCCACGCCAGCCGGTCCAGACTTCGACGTACTCGCCATGGACCCCGGGGACTGGCCGGGCAACCTCGGGGCCGGGCTGCTGCCCGCACCCGACGGGAGCTGCCAGGGCGTCTTCCTCCGCTACGACCTGTTCGGCGGCCGCGGCCCCGCGATGATCATCGGCAATCTGCCGGAGGGCTCCCCGGCCCGCGAGCTGGAAGACGACCAGGTGCCCTTCGAGGTGGCACAGCTGCTCTCGGCGCTCGGCAACGACGAGCCGGTGACGGTCGTCGAGAGCGAGGACACCCCGGTGATGCACGACGACAACCTGCTGATCGTCAAGCGCATCAAGTGCTCCGAGAGCCGGATCTCCTGCGCCCAGTTCGACCGCAGCGACGGCGTGCTGGTCACCATCGCCAGCTGGGACCGGCCGATCACCGACGACCTCTACGCACTGCTCAAGCCGCTGCCGGCGGAGCTCTTCCAGCAGGGCTGACCCCGCGCGGCACCGGGAGCGGACATGGCTGGCGCCCGGTGGACGGCCCGACCTCGGCCGTCCACCGGGCGCGACGCTCTCACCGGCCGGTCCGCGAAACCGGGGGCGCGCCCGGTCTACGAGCCCGAGCGCCGCAGGTCGACATCGGCCGCCCGCACATAGCCGACCCGGTGGCCGAGCTGGATCTCGTAGTAGACGTCCTTGCCGCGCACGATCGCGTGCTTGCTCACGTCGAAGGTCGGGGCGTAGAAGTACTCGCCCGTCATCCGGTCACCGACGGCGTACTTCTGGCCCGCGGCGATCTTGTACGGCAGCGGGGTGACGGCCTGGTACGGCACCCCCGCCGGGTACGCCTCCTTCTCCGGGTACGCACGGCCGTAGACCGGGATCTCCGGCCGGCCGGCCTTCGGTGTGGCGATCAGCCCCTGGGTGTGCACCGCCGTCGGCTGGTCGTACGGGTTGCGGAACCACGCGAGCTGCCCGAGGTACCAGATCCCCGTCCAGTCGCCGACCCGGCCCGCCACCGCGTACCGCTGGCCCGTCGTGGCGCGGGCGCCGGTGTCGTTCACACCGTCCGTCGAATCGCTGCCGTCCGGGTGCAGCCCCACGTCCTTGACCAGCGGAGCCAGCTCGCTCGGCGCGCTGTGCAGCCGGACCGCGGTGGAGCCGTGCGGGGCGCAGAGGTCACCGGGCTTTGCGCAGCCGGTGTAGCGCGGCTTGTTCTTGTCGTAGTCGGGGCGGATGGTGACGAGGCCGCCGTCGGGTCCCGCGTCGGGGTGGAACGGCGCGCCCAGCAGGGTGAAGTAGTGCGCCCAGTCCCAGTACGGGCCGGGGTCGGTGTGCATGCCGGGGATCGTGGACGGGGTCGTGCCGGGCACGTTGTCATGGCCCAGGATGTGCTGCCGGTCGAGCGGTACGTCGTACTTGCGGCTCAGATACCGCACCAGGCGGGCCGAGGAGCGGTACATCGCCTCCGTGTACCAGGCGTCCGGCGTGGCGAGGAACCCCTCGTGCTCGATGCCGACGGAGTGCGAGTTGATGTACCAGTTGCCCGCGTGCCAGGCGACGTCCTTGGTCGGCACGTGCTGGGCGATCAGGCCGTCCGAGGAGCGGATCGTGTAGTGCCAGGACACATACTTCGGGTCCTTGATCAGCTTCAGGGTGACGTCCCACGACCCCTCGGTGTCATGGATGACGATGGCGTTGACCTTCTGGTCCACGGGGCGGTTCGCCTTGTCGTGGTTGCCGTAGTCCTTGTCGCCGAACTCCTCGTACGGCGCCGGGACCGACTCGCAGGCGACGGTCCACGGGCACTCCAGTCCGCGCTCGGAGCCCGGTGCGGAGGCCTTGGTGGCCGGCTTGCCGAGACGTTTCTGCTGCGCGGCGTCGGGGGTCAGGCCCGGCGTGGCGGCCAGCGTGACCCGCTGTCCCGCGTCGGTCGTACGCGCCTGGCCCCGGCGCATCACCTCGTACACGTCGTCCGCGAAGGCCCGGCCGCTGCGCGCGTTGTCCTGCCCGCCGTAGGCCGCCACCGCCGCGTACCACCGGGACGGATCGCCGTCCGCCGGCAGCCCCAGCCGGCGCTGCTCCGCGGCGAGCAGCGCCGCACCGCCCAGCACATTCGCCGCGGGGTCGGTACGCAGCTTCTCGGCGCTCAGACCGGTCAGCCTCGCCGCGGTCGCCAAGGTCCGCAGACGGGCCGGGAGTTCGGCCGGCAGCGCGGCCCGCTGCGCCGTGCTCCGCGGCACCCGCTTACGGGCGCGCGAGCCGTCACCCCGCGCGTCCTCGTCGCCCTCGCTGAACTCCGGCACCCGTGACAGGGCCGTCCGGGCGTCGGTCAGATGCATCGGGCCGTACCCGCCGGAGACGCTGGGCGCGCCGCCATGGCCGTCCCAGCGGGACTCCAGATACGAGACGCCGAGCAGCACACTGCGCGGCACATGGAAGCGGGCCGCGGCGTCGCTGAAGGCCCGCTGCAGCCGGTCGGGCCGGGGCTGTCCGGCGCTCGCGGACGGTGCCCCCGAGAGCGGCAGCAGCAGGACGGCCGCCGCGACGGCGGTGGTGGATCTGCGCAGGGTCGGACGGTGCTTTCTCTGTGTGTCTTCCGGGGCGGATCCTCGCAAAACAGCCTCCTCGAGCCGGCCCGAGCCGGGCGGTGTGACGGTGGGTGCGCAAACGGCCGTGCGGGGTGGGACCCGAGAGTAGATCCCCCGTCGGGCCCATCGCTATACGTCTGCCGACGGTCCGTCAATCACCGTTCCAGGTCGGGATTTCGCATGTCAGGGCAACTCCAGAGGAGCCTTCCCGGAGCGCCGCCCGGCCTGCGAGGCGTCAGTGGAATGGACCAACGAACGCGCACATGGGTGAGCGGCGCGGCCCGTACTTACCGGGCGCGCCGCTCACAGTCCCCCTCGGCGGTCAGCGGGTGCCGACCGCCGCCCGTACCGCACGGCGCGCCATCTGGCAGTCGTCGTGCAGCCGGCGCAGGAGCAGCCGCTGCTCCTCGCCCGCCGCGGGAACGCCGGGTTGTCCCGGGCCCGTCGTCCCCGTCGGCGTGGGTTCGCGCATCGTTCGTTGCACGGCGGTCTCATAGCGCCGGATCTCGCGGGTGAGGATCAGCATCAGATTCACCAGGAAGGCGTCCCGCGAGGCCGGGCCCGCGTTCTGGGCGAGCTGGCTGATCTGACGGCGGGCCACCGGGGCGTCGCCGAGGACCGACCACAGCGTCGCCAGGTCGTAGCCCGGCAGGTACCAGCCCGCGTTGTCCCAGTCCAGGAGTACCGGGCCGGCGGGGGAGAGCAGCACATTGTTCAGCAGCGCGTCGCCGTGGCAGAACTGGCCCTGGACGTGCGACAGGCCGTGCATCAGCTTCTGCAGATCGCCCAGGTCACGGTCGGTGAGCAGCCCCAGGTCGTGGTAGCGGCCGATGCGGCCGGCGTAGTCCAGCGGGGCGTCGAACAGCCCGGCCGGCGGACGCCAGAGGTTGATCCGGCAGATCGCGCCGAGCGCGGCCCGTACGTCCGCGCGGGGAGGCGCCTCGGACGGGTGCCGTGTCATGGCGGCGACCCGGCCGGGCATCCGCTCCACGATCAGCGTGCAGTTGTCGGGGTCGGCCGCCACCAGCCGCGGCACCCGTACCGGCGGACGATGCCGGACGAATGCGCGGTATGCGCTTATTTCCTGCCGGAACCTTTCGGCCCATGCGGGGGAGTGGTCCAGTAAACACTTGGCGACCGCGGTCATACGGCCTGTCGTGCCGACGAGGAGGACGGATTTGCCGCTCCGGCGCAGCACCTGGACCGGATTGAACTCCGGGCAGATGCGATGCACCGAGGCAACCGCGGCGCGCAGCTGGGCGCCCTGGGGCCCGGACAAGTCAAGTCTCCCGCTGAGCGGTTGGGTGCCCGTCCCCTGTGCCCGCCGGGTCCGGCCGCCGGCGAGACCGGGGACCGCTCCCGCGGAAGGGGAGGGGGCGAGATACGGCCCGCCCCCCGTGGGATGCGGGCGGTACGGCCGGGCGGGGGCGGTCACGGCGGACGATGCTGCATACATGGGTGAGACAGATCCCTTCGTGCGCCGACGAGTTGCGTGCGCTCCCCGGCCTGGTGGTGGGAACCCGTGAACGGGCCCCGTGCAGGAGGCCGATCCAGGGTCCCTGTGAAGGGCGCGCACCCTGGGGAATGCGGTCCCGCCACCAGGCCGGGGGCGGCACATCTACAGAACACGGGGCTGCGGGTGGCAGACCATCTGGCGGACCCTGGCGAACCCTGGCGAATGGTCGCAGCGCACGTCACCGGCCGTTACTGTCAACTCAGTCGAGGAACCTGGGGGCTTGACGTGGACAGGCAGCCGAACACCCGTCTCGCGGACCTTTTCGGCCTGGCCGGCTGGTCCAAAGGCGAGCTGGCGAGACTCGTCAACCGGCAGGCGGCGGCCATGGGGCATCCGCAGCTGGCGACCGACACCTCGCGAGTACGGCGCTGGATCGACATGGGGGAGACCCCACGGGATCCGGTGCCCAAGGTACTGGCGTCCCTGTTCACCGAGCGCCTCGGCCGTGTCGTAACCATCGAGGACCTCGGGTTCGCAAGAACCGGTCGCGCGGGCAAGCGGCAGGCCATGGACGGTCTGCCGTGGGCTCCCGAACGGACCGCCGCGGTCCTCACGGAATTCACGGGAATGGACCTCATGCTCAACCGACGCGGCTTGGTGGGAGCGGGCGCGGCGCTCGCCGCGGGCTCCGCACTCACCGGCGCCATGCACGACTGGCTGCACACCGACCCGGCCCCCGCCGGCGCCCGACGCCACGACGACCCGTTCGCTTCCGACTCCTTCGACGAATTCGACCAGATCGGCCTCGACCGCTATGAGGCGGCCCCCGTGGGGTCGCAGGAGATCGACGCGCTGGAGCGCTCGGTCGAAGTCTTCCGCGCCTGGGACGCGGCCCGCGGCGGCGGGCTGCAGCGCAAGGCCGTGGTGGGCCAGCTCAACGAGGTGGGCGGCATGCTCGCCTACCGCCACCCCGACCATCTCCAGCGCAGGCTGTGGGGGGTGGCCGCCAATCTGGCGGTGCTGGCCGGCTGGATGTCCCATGACGTCGGCCTGGAGCCCACCGCCCAGAAGTACTTCATCATCGCCGCCCATGCGGCACGCGAGGGCGGCGACCGGCCGCGCGCCGGGGAGGCGCTCTCCCGTGCCGCCCGCCAGATGGTCCATCTGGGCCGCCCCGACGACGCGCTGGATCTGATGAAGCTGGCCAAGTCCGGCTCCGGCGAGGAAACCCTGCCGCGCACCCGCGCGATGCTGCACACCATCGAGGCCTGGGCGCAGGCGTCCAAGGGCCACGGCCAGGCGATGCGGCGCACGCTGGGCGAGGCCGAGGAGCTCTTCGTCTCGGACAAGGGCGATGTGCCACCGCCGTGCTGGATGCAGATGTTCGACGAGGCGGATCTGCACGGTATGCAGGCGCTGGCCTTCCGCACCCTCGCCGATCACGACCCCTCGGCCGCCAAGATCGCCCAGCACCACGCCAAACAGGCCCTGGAGCTGCGGCTGAGCGGCCACCAGCGGTCGCAGATCTTCGACTACATCTCGATGGCGTCGGCCTGCTTCATCGGCGACGACCCCGAACAGGCCGACCGCTACGCCAGGCTCGCGCTGGTGTCCATCGGTGAGAACTCCTCCCACCGCACCTGGGACCGGCTCCGCGAAATGTTCCGGCTGACGGGGCAGTACGCGAACTACGCCAAGATCCAGGACCTGCGCGAGGAGATCCAGCATGTCCTGCCGAAGGCGAAGCCCAAGGCCAAGGGTTCGGGCCTGGGGCCGGGTCTCGGCTCAGGATTTGGACCGGGGCTGGGTCAGAGCTTCTCGGTCTGAAGCTGCTCGGTCCCGCAGTTCTCCGAGTGCCACGCGAGATGACAGAAACGGCAGAGGTGACGGAGCGTCACGCGCGGCTGCGTGTGACGAGGCGTCCTGTGGAGCAGGCCTGCCGTTTCATGTGCTGATCGACGCACCCCTGTCCGACGTCTCGGGGCGGCCGGCTTTGGATCCGCCGGACCGCCCGTCAGCTGCCGCGATGTGTGTCAGCCGCCGACCCTGGCGACGAGCACACATGCGTCGTCCTCACGCTCGGCGGTGCCGAACTCCTCGACGACGACGCGGACGCTGTCCTGCGCACTACGGGCCGCGGCGAACCGCGGTCCCAGGGCGAGGAGCCGCTCGGCACCCTCATGGGCGGCCGCCACGTCATACGTACGGCGCGGTACGAGGCCGTCGGTGTGCAGGACGAGCAGGTCGCCGGGCTCCAGCTGCTCGGTGTGCTGGGTGTAGACCGCGCCCGACGTCGCACCGAGCAGCACGCCCTCGGGCGGGTCCAGCGCGCGCCCCGTGCCGCCGCGGAAGAGCAGCGGTGCGGGGTGCCCGGCCTGGGCCCACTCCAGCGTGCGCGTCTCCGGGTCGAACCGGCCGCACACCGCGCTGCCGAGCGCGGGCTGGGCGGCGGTGTCCAGCAGCTGGTTGAGGAAGCCCATCAGCGGCCCCGGCCGCTGTCCCGCCACCGCCATACCGCGCAGCGCGCCCAGCACCATCGCCATGCCGGAGGTGGCCGTGACGCCATGACCGGTGAGATCGCCGACGCTCAACAGCGTGGTCCCGTCGGGGAGTTGCAGCGCGTCGTACCAGTCGCCGCCGATCAGGGCGCTGGTGCCGGACGGCAGATAGCGTCCGGCGAGATCGAGGGCGACCGGGCCGCCCTGCGGGAACCGCAGCGAGCCGCGCCACGGCGGTAGCACGGCCTCCTGCAGCTCGACCGCGAGCCGGTGCTCGGTCTGCGCGATCTGCCGCTCGCGGTGCAGCGAGTCACGGGTCTCGCGTACCGCCTGCTGGCTGCGGCGCAGCTCGCTGACGTCCCGCAGCACGGCCCACATGCATGCGGTGCTGCCATCGGCGTCGAGCACCGGCTCGCCCGCCATGTGCACCGTGCGCAGGGTCGCGTCCGGCCGCACGATGCGGAACTCGCCGTCGATCGGCCGGCCGTCGACGAGGCAGTCGGTGACCATCGTGGCCAGCCTCTCCTGGTCCTCCGGGTACACCAGGGACGGCAGCTCGTCGAGGGTCAGCGGCCCCTCGGAAGGGGACCGGCCGAACATGGCGAACAGCTCGTCGGACCAGCTGACCTCGTCGGTGAGCAGATTCCACTCGGCGCTGCCCACGCGGCGCAGCAGCGCGCCGCGCTCATGCGGCTCGGGCTCCGGCGGGGCCGCCGGCAGCGCTTCCCGCGCCGCGAGGTCTTCCTCACTCTCCGTGGGCAGGCCCTCTCTCAGCTGGTCGAGATGACCGCCCAGATCGTCGAGGTGGTGCACGGCGAGGTCGCACAGCGCCCGCTGCCAGCGCAGCTGCGGGTCGGCGGCGAGGTCGGTGTCCACCGAGGACTCCCGGCGCACCGCGTCGAGGCCGCCGCGCAGGCGGCGCGCCTGCGTGATGAGTGCCTCGACCGTGTCGCGCTCGGGGGGCCGGTCGGCTGGGTGGTCCGCGAAGAGAGGGGACGGCATGACGTACTCCGTGATCAGGCGGCGCCGGGCTGAAGGGCCGGTAACGACTGTTGCACAGGCGGCGACCGTCCGTAAGGGATTTGGCACTACCCGATACGGTGGTGCATCTGTCATATGCCACGGGCCTCCCTGGGTAGCCCCGGGGCGAATCGGCGGAATGACAGCTTCCAGGCTAGGCTTCGGCCGCCGTACCGCAGGCATTCCCGCCGATTCCACGGGGTCGACGAGCAATGCCGTGCATATGGTCCGCGGTCACCGGCAAGAATGCCGGTCAGCGGAAATCCCGTTGCCAGCCTGTCCCCCGCACCGGATGCTGACCTCATGTTCGATCCAGACATAGCGCCCAGTGGCACCCTGCTCGGCCTCCTGCAGCGAGGCCGCGGCGACGGGACCCTGCATGCCCTCGCGGCGCCGCGGGCCGAGGCGCTTGCGGCACTCAACGACAGCGTGCTGCGCGACCCGCGGCGCGACTGGCAGGTCGAGAACCGCTCGCTCTACTACGCGCGCCTCTACATGCAGCTCGACGGCGGGCTCGAGGCGATCGAACGCCACCTCTTCCACCCCGACGACCTCGTCGACACGGGGGAGGAGCGCACCGGCCTCGCCCTCGCCGTCCTCGGCCACCTCGCCGCGTACGGCAGGGACGCCGCCCGGCTGCTGCTGCGCAGCTACGCCGCGGCCGGCAGCAACTGGCGCTGGGCCCTGGACGAGCTCGCGCTGCGTGACGACGACGCCGGGCTGATGACCCTCGCCCCCGCCGTGCTCGCGCGCTTCCCCGAGACCGAGCAGGGGAACACCGAGCTGGCCGCGGCAGTCCGTGACGCCTTCGAGCCCCGGCCGTGGCGGCTGTGGGCCGAGGACCCCCGTTACGGCGCCCGCCTGGCCGCCGCCGGGGAACAGGGCTCCTTCGACCGCTGGCAGCGGCAGCTGCGGCCGCGCGGGCCGCGTCCCGGCTGGAGCGTGGCCGAGGTTCTCCAGTGGGCCCAGCAGGACCTGGACCTGGAGTCCGCGGAGTACCGGCACGTCGCGGCCGCCCGATGCCTGGCCGCGGTCGTCGGGCCCGAGGACCGGCCCGAGCTGCTGCGCGCCGCGCGCAGCGGACCGGACGTGGCGCGCGCCGCCGTGCTCCACCACCTCGCCGAACGCGGCGATCCCGACGTCCTCGACCTCATCGAGGACGCGGTCGCCTGCGCCTTCTCCTCCGAGCAGCTGGTCTCGGCCGCGCTCGCCTCCTTCGAGCGGATGCGCAGTATCGCCGCCGTCGAGCGGGCCCGCCTCTGGGCGCCGCGCGCGGACCGGTTGGGCGCGTCCGCCGCCGCGATGCTCGCCCGCCGCGGCGCCCAGCGCGACGCCGAGCTGGTGCTGGCCGCGCTGCGCAGGACCGTACGGGAGGAGGGCCCGGACGCCGGCGGCCTGTGGGAGCTGGTCGACGGCACCGGCCGCCTCGGCGTCGTCTGCGCCGCCCCCGTCCTGCGGCACATCTACCGCGAGACCTCCTCCTCCCATCTCCGCGGCCGGGCCGCCGCCGCGCTGGCCGCCACCGACCCGGGGTTCGCCGCCGGCTTCGCCGTCGAGTGCCTGTGGGACTGCGAGGAGACCACGCGGGAGCTGGCCGCCCGGCACGCCGCCACGGGTGACGACCGGGTCGTCGAACAGCTCCGCCGCCTCGCCGCCGACCCGGCCGAGGAGGCCGAGGTCCAGACGGCCGTACGCAGCAGATTCGGGCCGGACGCCTCGCCGGTGTGAGTCCGGGCGGGACGGCGGATTCCGGGGCCGGGCCGTCCCGGACCGCGGATCCCCGCAGGGGAACGCTCATGGGACGTTCTCCGGCTGGAAAGATCCACGTGGCTCCCTCCACGCACGGCACGCCGACAACAGCGGTATGCGTGTCGTCATCGTCACCGAATCCTTCCCGCCCGACGTCAACGGCGTCGCTCACTGCGCGCTGGAAACCGCCCGGCACCTCGTACGGCGCGGGCACGAGCCGCTCGTCATCGCACCGCTCGGTGGCGGCGCGCCCGGCGCCGTGACGTACGAGAGCCCCTGTCCCGTCGTACGGGTGCCCTCGATGCCGCTGCCCGGATACCCGCAGGTACGCATCGCGCTCCCCGGGCGCCGGCTGTCCGCGGCGCTCGACGGGCACCGGCCCGATCTGGTGCACCTCGCCAGCCCCTTCGTCCTCGGAGCCCGTGCGATGGCGGCCGCCACCCGGCGGCGGGTGCCCGCGATCGCCGTCTACCAGACCGATCTGGGCCGCTACGCCCGTACCTACCTCGGCGGCGGCGCGGCCACCGCCTGGCGCCGTATCCGGGCCGTGCACGCGGCCGCCGACCGCACCCTGGCGCCCTCCAGCTCGGCGCTGCTGGACCTGACCGAGCACGGCGTGCCGCGGGTCCACCTGTGGCCGCGGGGCGTCGACTCCCGGCGGTTCCATCCGGGGCGCCGCGACGCGGTGCTGCGCAGTTCGCTGGCCGCGGGGCGGGAGCTGCTGGTGGGGTACGTGGGGCGGCTCGCGCCGGAGAAGGACGTCCGGCTGCTCGCCGAGACCTCGCGGCTGCCGGGCGTCCGCACCGTCGTCATCGGCGAGGGCCCCAGCGCGGCCGGGCTGCGCACCGCACTGCCGGAGGTCCGCTTCCTGGGCCGTCGCACCGGTGACGAACTGGCCCGCCTCTACGCCTCGTTGGACGTGTTCGTGCACACCGGACCGTATGAGACCTTCTGCCAGACCGTGCAGGAGGCGATGGCCTCCGGTGTGCCGGTGGTCGCGCCGCGGGCGGGCGGGCCGCTCGACCTGGTCGACCACGGCCGTACCGGGCTGCTGGTGGCACCGGGCGACGGCGGTGCGTTCCGGGACGCGGTGCGCTTCCTCGGGGGCAGCGCCGAGCTGCGCCTGCGGTACGGCCGCGCGGCCCGCGATGCGGTCGCGGACCGCACCTGGGAGGCGGTGGGCGACCAGCTGCTGGGACATTACGAGGCGGTGCTCGCCGGCCGGACGGCGGTGGCGGCATGAACCACCGGAACGGCAGCGGTACCGGCACCGGGCTGCGGATCGTACGGATCGCCAACTTCGTCACCCCGGCCTCCGGCGGTCTGCGCACCGCGCTGCGCGCACTCGGCGAGGGCTACCGGGCCGCCGGCCACGAGCCCGTGCTCATCGTGCCCGGACCGCCGAGCACGGACGGCGCCGGCGGGGCGGGCGGGATACGTGACGAACTCACCGGGCAGGGGCGGGTGATCACCCTGCCGGGGCCGGTGCTGCCCGGCAGCGGCGGCTACCGCATGCTGACCGACCGCCCCCGGCTGCAGCGGCTGCTGGCGGCGCTGGCCCCCGACCGGCTGGAGGTCTCCGACCGTACGACGCTGCGCTGGACGGGCGAGTGGGCGCGCCGGGCCCGGGTGCCCGCGGTGATGGTCTCGCACGAGAGCGTGGACGGGGTGCTGCGGACCTGGGGCGTGCCGCGGCCGTTCGCGCGGGCCGCCGCGGACCGGCTCAACCGCCGTACGGCGCATGCCTACAGCCGCGTCGTGTGCACCACCGACTGGGCGGCGGCGGAGTTCACCCGGGCCGGGGCGCGCAATGTGGTGCGTGCGCCGCTCGGTGTCGATCTCGCCGCCTGGCACCCGGACTGCCGCAGCGCCGAGCTGCGCCGCCGCTGCGCGGGCCGGGCGGAGCACCTGCTGGTGATGTGCTCGCGGCTGTCGCAGGAGAAGCGGCCGGGGCGGGCCCTGGACGCGCTGGCGGAGCTGCGCCGGCGCGGGGTCGACGCGGCGCTGGTGGTGGTCGGCGACGGGCCGCTGCGGGCGCGTCTGGAGGCGCGGGCGCGGGCCGAGCGGCTGCCCGTGGCGTTCCTGGGGCATCTTGCCGACCGTTCCCGGCTTGCCGCGCTCCAGGCCAGCGCCGATCTCACTTTGGCGCCCGGCCCGGCCGAGACCTTCGGGCTGGCCGCCCTGGAGGCGCTCGCCTGCGGTACTCCCGTCGTCGCCAGTGCGGCCTCGGCGCTGGCCGGGCTCGTGGCCGGCGGTGGTGATACGGCACTCGACGACGGGTCCTCCTTCGCCGATGCGGTCCAGCGGGTGCTGGCCCGGCCCGAGGCCGCCCGGCGCGCGGCGGCCCGCCGCCGGGCCGAGGGCTACGGCTGGCAGCCCGCCGTCGACGCCTTCCTGGCGGCGCATGACGCGCCCTCGGTGCTCGGCCGGCCGGCCGCTGCACCGGTATCGCCATACCCGGCGGGGCCGCGGGGCGGTCGGTGACCATGGCGTCCGAAGAGATACCGATGTCCGGTGCGGTGACGGCTCCTGGTGCGGTGGCGGCTCCCGGTGCGGTGGCGGCTCCTGGCCGGGCAGCGGCATCCGGCGGGGTATCGGCCTCCGGTGGGGGAGTGCCGTCCTGTGGGGCAGCGGCATCCGGCGGGGGTGTGCCGTCCGGCGGGGCATCGGTCTCCGGTGAGGGTGTGCCGCCCGGCGGGGCAGCGCCGTCCGGTGAGAGAGCGCCATCCGGTGAGGGAGCGCCGTTCGCCCGTGCGGAGGCCGGCGGTTCCGCCGCGGGGGCGCAGCAGCACTTCGTCGCGCTCGGTGACTCGCTGACGGAGGGGCTGGGTGACCCCGTGCGGGGCGGTGGCTGGCGCGGCTGGGCCGCACTGCTCGCCGGGTCGCTGGGCGAGCGGCCGGGGAGCGTACGGCTGGTGAACCTGGCCTTCAGCGGGGCGCTGGCGGCGGATGTGGCCGAGCGGCAGCTGCCCGCCGCGCGGGAGCTGAAGCCGCGGTTCGTCTCGCTGGTCGTCGGCGCGAACGACACTCTGCGGGCCGCCTTCACCATTGAGCGGGTCGCGGCCGCGCTGGACCTGGCGCACGGCACGCTGAGCGCCGACGGGGCGGTGGTCCTGACGGCGTGTCTGCCCGATCCGGGGCGGATGCTGGGGCTGCCCGCGCCGCTGGCCCGTCCGCTGGGGCGCCGGATGCGCGCCGTCAACACCGTCGTCCATGCCGTGTCCGCCCGGCACGGAGGCGTGCATCTGCACCTCGCCGACCACCCCTGGGTCGGCGAGCGCGCCTCCTGGAGCGTCGACCGGCTGCACCCCAGCGAGCGCGGCCACCGGCTGCTGGCCCGCGGCTTCCATACGGCGCTCGCCGATGCGGGCCTGCCCGTCGGACCGCCGCCCGCGCTCACCCTGGACGGCCGGCCGCCGACCCGTACCGGATCCGCCCTCTGGATGGCCACCAAGGGGGTGCGCTGGGTCGTCGACCGCTGCACCGATCTGCTGCCCGGCCTGCTCGCCCTGGCGCTCCAGGAATGCCGCCACGGACTGGCCGGATCCGGACGGCTGCTGGACGCCGCGGCCGAGCACGCCACCCGCGGCGCCCTCGGCGCGCTGGGGGCCGACTCCCCGCCGAAAGGCACCGACACCATGGAGGGCGCTGCGACAATGGCGGGATGACGACCGGACGCTGGGAGTTCTGGATCGACCGCGGTGGCACCTTCACGGATGTCGTCGGCAGGCGGCCGGACGGGCGGCTGGTCACCGGGAAGCTGCTCTCGCACCACCCCGAGCGCTACCGGGACGCCGCGGTGGCCGGGATCCGGATGATGCTGGGACTCGGCCCGGACGAACCGGTGCCCGCCGAGCGGGTCTCCGTCGTCAAGATGGGCACCACCGTCGCCACCAACGCCCTCCTGGAGCGCAAGGGCGAGCCGACGGTGCTGCTGACCACCGAGGGCTTTAGGGACGCGCTGCGGATCGCCTACCAGAACCGGCCGCGGATCTTCGACCGGCGGATCGTGCTGCCCGAGGCGCTCTACGACCGGGTGATCGAGGTGCCGGAGCGGATCGGCGCCCGCGGTGAGCTCGTCCGCCCGCTGGACACCGACGCGGTCCGTGCCGCGCTGGTCCGGGCCCGCGCCGACGGGCTGCGCAGCGCCGCCGTCGTCCTGCTGCACGGCTACCGGCACGCCGACCACGAGAAGGCCGTCGCCGAGCTGGCCAGGGAGGCCGGCTTCGCCCAGGTCAGCTGCTCGCACGAGGTCAGCCCGCTGATGAAGCTCGTGCCGCGCGGCGACACCACCGTCGTCGACGCCTACCTCTCCCCGATCCTGGGCCGCTACGTCGACGAGGTCGCCGCCCAACTCCCCGGCATCCGGCTGATGTTCATGCAGTCCAACGGCGGGCTGCGGCAGGCGGAGCACTTCCGCGGCAAGGACGCGGTGCTGTCCGGGCCGGCGGGCGGCGTGGTCGGCATGGTCCGTACGGCCGCCGAGGCCGGCGACGGCCACGACCGGGTGATCGGCTTCGACATGGGCGGCACCTCCACCGATGTGTCGCACTACGCCGGTGAGTTCGAGCGGGTCTTCGGCAACGAGGTCGCGGGCGTACGGATGCGCGCCCCCATGATGAACATCCACACCGTCGCGGCCGGCGGCGGCTCCGTACTCCACTTCGACGGGCGCCGCTACCGTGTCGGCCCCGACTCGGCCGGCGCGGACCCGGGGCCGGCCTGCTACCGGCGCGGCGGCCCGCTCACCGTCACCGACGCCAATGTGATGCTCGGCCGCATCCAGCCCGCCCACTTCCCGGCGGTGTTCGGGCCCGACGGCGACGAGCCGCTGGACGCCGAAGTGGTCCGCACCCGCTTCGCCGAGCTGGCCGCGCGGGCCGCCGCCGAGGCCGGGGACGACCGCGGCCCCGAGGAGGTCGCGGCCGGCTTCCTGGACATCGCCGTGCTCAACATGGCCAACGCCGTCAAGAAGATCTCCGTCCAGCGCGGCCATGACATCACCCGCTACGCCCTCACCAGCTTCGGCGGCGCCGGAGGGCAGCACGCCTGCGCGGTCGCCGACGCGCTGGGCATCGACACCGTCCTCGTCCCGCCGCTGGCCGGGGTGCTCTCCGCCTACGGCATCGGGGTCGCCGACGCCACCGCGATGCGGGAACAGGCCGTCGAGGCGGAGTTCACCGACGCCGCGGCCCTCGACCGGGTGGCGGAGGTCTGCGCGGCGCTGGCCGGGCAGACCCGGCGCGAGCTCCTCGACGACGGGGTGCCGCAGGAGTCGGTCACCACCCGCGCCAGGGTGCTCGTCCGCTACGCCGGAACCGACTCCACCATCGGCGTCCCGCTCGCCGATCCCGACACCATGGCCGCCGCGTTCGTCCGCGCGCACCGCGAGCGCTACGCCTTCACCATGGACAAGCCGCTGGTGGCCGAGGCGGTATCGGTCGAGGCGCTGGGGGAGGCCGGCGGCGCCCGGGGCTACGAGGCGCCGTCCGGCGGCCGGGAAGGGGAGCTGACGCCCGCCGCGGCGGTCCGGATGTACACGGGCGGGCGCTGGCGGGACACCGGACTGTACCGGCGCACCGATCTGCGCCCCGGCGACACCCTCACCGGCCCGGCGATCATCGCCGAGGAGGACGCGACCACGGTCCTCGACCCCGACTGGCAGGCGGCCATGGGCGACCGCGGCCACCTCCTGCTGACCCGGAACCGGCCGCGTACCGACCGGGTCGCGGTCGGCACCGAAGCCGACCCGGTGATGCTGGAGGTCTTCAACAGCCTCTTCATGGCCATCGCCGAGCAGATGGGCGTCCGCCTGGAGAACACCGCACACTCCGTCAACATCAAGGAGCGCCTCGACTTCTCCTGTGCGCTCTTCGACGCCGACGGCAATCTGATCGCCAACGCTCCGCACATTCCCGTGCACCTGGGCTCGATGGGGGAGTCCATCAAGGAGGTGCTCAGGCGGCGGGGCGGCGAGATGCGGCCGGGCGATGTCTATGCGATCAACGATCCTTACCACGGCGGTACCCACCTCCCCGATGTCACGGTCGTCACCCCCGTCTTCGCCGCGGCTTCCGACACCGTGTCGGATGCCCCTGCTGATTCCGTAACGCACAGTGACGAGCTGTTGTTCCTCGTCGCCTCGCGCGGCCACCACGCCGAGATCGGCGGCATCACCCCCGGCTCGATGCCCGCCTTCAGCAGCACGATCCAGGAGGAGGGCATCCTCTTCGACAACTGGCTGCTGGTCCGCGATGGCGGGCTGCGCGAACGCGAGACCCGCGAACTGCTCACCTCGGGCCCGTACCCCTCGCGCGCCCCGGACGCCAACCTCGCCGATCTGCGCGCCCAGATCGCCGCCAACGAGAAGGGCATCCTTGAACTCCACCGGATGACCGAGCAGTTCGGCCTGGACGTCGTACGCGCCTACATGGGCCACGTCCAGGACAACGCCGAGGAGTCGGTGCGGCGGATCATCGCGGGGCTGTCGGACGGGAGTTACCGCTACGAGACCGACAGCGGGGCGCAGATCCACGTCGCGCTGACCGTCGACCGCGCCGCCCGCAGCGCCGTACTCGACTTCGCCGGCACCTCACCCCAGCAGCCCGGCAACGCCAACGCGCCCACCTCGGTGGTGATGGCGGCGGTGCTCTACGTCTTCCGCACCCTGGTCGCCGAGGACATCCCGCTCAACAGCGGCTGCCTCAAGCCCGTACAGGTCCGCATCCCGGAGGGCTCGATGCTCGCCCCCGTCTTCCCGGCGGCCACCGTCGCGGGCAACGTGGAGACCTCCCAGGCGGTCACCGGCGCGCTCTACGCCGCCCTCGGGGTCCAGGCCGAGGGCTCGGGCACGATGAACAACCTCACGTTCGGCAACGACCGGGTGCAGTACTACGAGACCGTCGCCAGCGGCTCGGGCGCCGGCGAGGGCTTCGACGGGGCGGACGCGGTGCAGACCCATATGACCAACTCCCGGCTGACCGACCCCGAGGTGCTGGAGTGGCGCTACCCCGTCCGCGTCGACGGCTTCGCCATCCGCGCCGGCAGCGGCGGCGGCGGCCGCTGGCAGGGCGGCAACGGCGCCGAGCGCCGGCTGCGCTTCCTGGAGCCGATGACCATCGCCCTGCTGACCAACCACCGCAGGATCGCACCGTACGGCATGGCCGGCGGCGCCCCGGGCGCGCTGGGCGTCAACGCCATCGAGCGGGCCGACGGTTCCCGCGAGCAGCTCCGGGGCTGCGACACGGCGGACGTCGGCGCCGGCGACGTGCTGGTGGTGCGGACGCCGGGCGGCGGGGGGTACGGGCCGGCGGACGGCGGCTGACCGGCCCCGCGGCTAGCGCATGCGCAGGAAGCGCACCGGTGTCCCCGGTACGGCCTGCGCGGCCGCGGACAGGAAGCGTTCGGGGACGACGCCGACGACGGGGTAGCCGCCGGTGGTGGGGTGGTCGTGGAGGAACAGGACGGGCAGGCCGTTGGGCGGGACCTGGAGGGCGCCCAGCGGCATGCCCTCGCTGGGGAGTTCGCCCGAGCGGGCGCGTTCCAGGGGCGGGCCCTCGGTGCGCAGGCCGATGCGGTTGCTGGCCGGGGAGACCCGGAAGCGGCCGGTGGCCAGGGTACGCAGCCCGGCGTCGGTGAACCAGGCGTCGCGCGGGCCGGGCAGGAAGGGCAGCAGGAGTTCGGTCACCGGGCCGGGGTGCGGGACGGCGTCGGCGGGCGGGGGCGGGCCGTGCGGGTCGCCGAGGGGCAGGACCGCACCGTCGGAGAGCGGCTCGGGGCCCAGGCCGGAGAGCAGATCGGCGGCGCGGCTGCCGAGGACCTCCTCGGCGCCGACGCCGCCGGCGAAGGCGAGGTAGGAGCGCAGGCCGTGGGTGGCGGGCCCGGCGTCCAGGACCGCGCCCGCCGGGACGCGGACCGGCGCGCCCCAGGGGGCGGGGCGGCCGTCGACGGTCACCGGGCAGGGGGCCCCGGTGACGGTGACGGTGGTGGCCGTGCGGACCCGTATGGCGCAGCCCGTGAGTGTCGTCTCCAAGGTGGCGGCCGACTCGGGGTTGCCGACCAGGCGGTTGGCGAGGCGGTGCGCGGGTTCGTCGAGGGCGCCGGCGCGCGGCACCCCGAGGTGGGCGTGGCCGGGCCGCCCGAGGTCCTGGACGGTGGTGAGCGCACCGGCTCGGACGACCGAGAAGGCGCGGTCGGTCATCGTGCGCTCTCCGTGTTCTCCAGGGGGACGAAGCAGACGCGGGTGCCCGGGGTGAGCAGCGCCGCGGGCTCGCGGTGCGGGTCCCACAGCACGGCTTCGGCGGTGCCGATCAGCTGCCAGCCACCGGGGGAGGAGCGCGGGTAGACGCCGGTGTACGGGCCGGCGAGAGCGACCGAACCGACCGGGACCTTTGTCCGCGGGGTGTCCCGGCGCGGTACGTGCAGCGGCTCGGGCAGACCGGTCAGATAGCCGAAGCCGGGGGCGAAGCCGCAGAAGGCGACGTGGAATTCGGTGCCGGAGTGCAGACGGGCGACCCCCTCGGGGGTGGTGTCCCACAGGGCGGCGACCTCGGCGAGGTCGGGGCCGTCGTAGCGGACCGGGATCTCGACGGTGGGCCGGTCGCCGGCGGTGCGCGCCGGGACGTTCCAGGCGGCCAGCTCGGCGAGGAGGCCGCGCGGGTCGGCGAGGCCGTCGAGGAACACCGTACGGGCGGCCGGGACGATCTCCGTGACCTGCGGCAGCGTGCCGTCGTCAGCCCGGCGCAGCAGCTCGGCGTGCAGCGCCTCGACCTCCTCGGCGCTGTCCAGCTCGATCAGCAGCCCGTGTTCGCCGACCGGCAGCGGCCTCATACGAAGCTCCGTACGCGCACGCCGGCTGCGGTCAGCTCGGCCCGTACGCGCCGGGCGAGGCCGGCGGCCCCCGGGGTGTCGCCGTGCAGACACAGCGAGCGGGCGGTGATCTCGATGCGGCGGCCGTCGCGGGAGGTGACGGTGCGGTCGCGGGCCATGCCGACGGCGCGCTTGACGACCTCGTCGCCGTCGTGGACCACCGCACCCGGCTCGCGGCGCGGGACGAGGGTGCCCTCGGCGGTGTAGGCGCGGTCGGCGAACGCCTCGCCGACGACGGGGAGCCGGGCCCGCCGGGCGGCCTCGTGCAGCCGGGAGCCGGGCAGGCCGAGGACCGGAAGGCCGCCGCCCGCGGTGCGGACGCCCTCGATGACCGCGCCGGCCTGCTCCTCGTCGTGGACACAGCGGTTGTAGAGCGCGCCGTGCGGTTTGACGTAGGCGACGCGGGAACCGGCGGCGCGGGCGAAGACCTCCAGTGCGCCGATCTGATAGGCGATCTCGTCGGCCAGCTCGTCCGGTGGTACGTCCATCGCGCGGCGGCCGAAGCCCGCGAGGTCGCGGTAGGAGACCTGGGCGCCGATCACCACGCCGCGTCCGGCGGCCAGCTCGCACACCCGCCGCATCGTGGCCGGGTCGCCGGCGTGGAAGCCGCAGGCGACGTTGGCGCTGGTGACGACGGAGAGCAGGGCCTCGTCGTCGGTGAGCTGCCAGCGGCCGAAGCCCTCCCCGAGGTCGGCGTTGAGGTCGATGACGGGAGGGTCCACCGCGTGATTCATGTGTCCGTTCCAGTCTGTCCGTTCCGGGAGGTGCACGGTGCCCGGTGGGGCGGGCTGCGGGCGGATCGCGGCGGCCCGTCGTCCGCGGGGCGCAGGAGGGCCGTCCGGGCCGGCCGGCCCGTATCCGTAGTGACTCTCCCCCGAGGGCACTCGAGCCGACCGGCGTTGACGGACAACGTAGAGGATCGTTGAACGATCCGACAAGGGGTGTGCGGTGTCCGGCGAGGGGTCCGTTGTTTTGTCCCCTCAGGTGGGATTGACTTTCGCCCACATGACACCCGGACGGCGCCGACGGCCGCCCGGCACGGTGCGAGAGCGGGGAGCGGTATGGCCGGCGGAGCGGCGAAGAACGATCAGCGGCGGCTCGCCGAGGTCGCGGACCTGGCAGGGGACCGTGCCCTGCTCGGGCGCGCCAGCACGGCCGAGCGGGTCGCCGACATCCTGCGCGACCGGATCAGCGAGGGCTACTTCCCGCCCGGCGCCCGGCTCTCGGAGGAGAGCATCGGCGGCGCGCTGGGCGTCTCGCGCAACACGCTGCGCGAGGCGTTCCGGCTGCTGACGCACGAGCGGCTGCTGGTGCACGAGCTCAACCGCGGGGTGTTCGTACGGATCGTGACCGTCGAGGACCTGGACGACATCTACCGGGTGCGCATGCTCGTGGAGTGCGCGGCGGTACGCGGGCTGGGGGAGGGGCCCTACGACGCGCGGGTGCAAGGGGCGATCGAGGGGATCGAGGCCGCCGTGCGGGCCGGTGAGGCCGCCGTCGCGGAGCGGGCCTGGGACGACCTGTCGACCGCGAACATCCGCTTCCACCAGGCCGTCGTGGCGCTGGCCGGCAGCCCGCGCACGGACGAGCTGATGCGCGGAGTGCTGGCCGAACTCCGGCTGGTCTTCCACGTCATGGACGATCCGCAGCGCTTCTACGCGCCCTATCTGGTCCGCAACCGGCAGATCGCGGAGGCGCTGCTGGCGGGGCACGGCGCCGAGGCCGAGCGGCTGCTGCAGGCCTACCTGGAGGACTCACGCGGCCAGTTGTCCGGTGCGTACGCCCGGCGCATCGCCGAGGACTGAGCAGGATTGCGGGGATTACCCGCGCAGAACCCTTGTCGGATCGTTGAACAATCGCCTAGCCTCCGCTGCAATCTCTTCACCCCTCTCCATGGACCCGTGTGGTCCCGTACGCGGAAGGCGGATCCATGATCGTGCTCCTCGGCGTGCTCGTGGTCGTGATCGGCTTCGCCACGAAACGCAATCCCCTGCTGGTCGTGGGGGTGGCCGGCATCGCCACCGGCCTGCTGGGCGGGCTGTCCCCCGCAAAGGTGCTCGCCGCCTTCGGCGAGGGCTTCGCCGGCAGCCGGGCGGTGACGATCTTCGCGATCACCCTCCCGGTGATCGGCCTCCTGGAGCGCTACGGCCTCCAGGAGCAGGCCCGCAACGTCATCGCCCGGTTCGCCAAGCTCACCACCGGCCGCTTCCTCGCGCTCTATCTGGGCCTGCGGCAGATCGGCGCCGCGGTCGGGCTGACCAATGTCTTCGGGCCCGCCCAGACCGTCCGTCCGCTCGCCGTCCCGATGGCCGAGGGCGCCGCCGAGCGCAAGTACGGGCCACTGCCCGACCGGGCGCGCGAGAAGGTCCGGTCGTTCTCCGCCAGCGCGGACAACGTCGGCCTGTTCTTCGGGGAGGACGTCTTCCTCGCCGTCGGCTCGATCCTGCTGATCACCGGCTTCGTCAACACCACCTACGGCACCCACCTCGAACCGCTGCACCTCGCGCTGTGGGCGATCCCCACCGCCGTGTGCGCCTTCGTGGTCCACGGCTGGCGACTGCTGCGCCTGGACCGCCAGTTGGAGCGCGAGCTGCTCACCGCCGACGTCCGCACCCGTGCCGCAGTGGAGGCAGCCCAGTGATCAAGGCAGAGTGGTTCTACTGGCTGGTCGGACTCAGCTTCCTGGTGATGGCCGCCCAGATGGTCACCGACCGCAGCAACCCCAAGCGCCTGGGCACCGGCGCCTTCTGGGGCCTGATCGGCGCCGGCTTCGTCTACAGCAGCTGGGTCGTCACCAAGCAGGCGCCGGCCGAGCCGCTGGGCGCCGCCGTACTCGTCATGGCCTGCCTGGCCGGCTTCGGCTTCACCGGGCGGGGCACCCCGCGCACCACCACCCCCGAGCAGCGCACCGCCAGCGCCGCCAGGCTCGGCAACAAGCTGTTCGTCCCCGCGCTGACCATCCCGGTCGTCGCCATGGCCTGCGCCGTCGGCGTCAAGCACCTCTCTTTCGGGGGCGAACCGGTCCTCCAGAAGGGCAGCGAGACCATCCTCGGCCTCGGCATCGGGGCCGTCGTCGCCCTCGTCGTCGGCATGCTCATGCTGCGCGAGAAGCGGATATCGGTGCCCGTGCAGTCCGGCCGCTCCATGCTGGAGGCGATGGGCTGGGCCATGCTGCTGCCCCAGATGCTGGCCACACTGGGCGCCATCTTCCAGGTCTCCGGCGTCGGCGACCAGGTCGGCAAGCTCGCCACCTCCGTCCTGCCCAAGGACTCCCTCTACATCGCGGTCGTCGTCTACTGCGTGGGCATGTTCGCCTTCACCATCATCATGGGCAACGCCTTCGCCGCCTTCCCCGTGATGACCGCGGCCGTCGGCTGGCCCGTCCTGGTCGGGCACTTCGACGGCAACCCCGCCGCCGTCCTGGCCATCGGCATGCTCGCCGGGTTCTGCGGCACGCTGGTGACACCCATGGCCGCCAACTTCAACATCGTCCCGGCCGCCCTGCTGGAGCTGAAGGACCAGTACGGGCCCATCAAGGCGCAGCTGCCCACCGCGGGCGTGCTGCTCGGCTGCAACATCGTGATCATGGCCCTGTTCGCCTTCTGAACCGGCCGCCGCCACCCGCCCCGCCCGCCCGCCCAGCACTGCCGAGGATGTCCGAAATGACCCGGGTACTGCTCACCGGATTCGAGCCGTTCGACGGCGAGACCACCAACCCGTCCTGGCAGGCGGTGCGCGCCGCCGCGGCCGAACCGCCCGCCGGGATCGCGGTGTCCGCCGCCGAGCTGCCCTGTGTCTACGGGGCGTCGGTGGCGGTGCTGCGCGCCGCCATCGAGGAGACCCGCCCCGAGGTCGTCGTCTGCGTCGGCCAGGCGGGCGGCCGCCCCGACATCACCGTCGAACGCGTCGCCATCAACGTCGACGACGCCCGTATCCCCGATGCCTCCGGCGCCGAACCGGTCGACGAGGCGATCGTGCCCGGCGGCCCCGCCGCGTACTTCTCCACCCTGCCGGTCAAGGCGTGTGTGGCGGCCGTCCGCGCCGCCGGACTGCCCGCCTCCGTCTCCAACACGGCCGGCACCTTCGTCTGCAACCACGTCTTCTACGGCCTGGCCCACCTCATCGCCACCGATCTCCCCGGCCTGCGCGGCGGGTTCGTGCACGTCCCCTACGCCCCCGGGCAGGTCACCGACCGCGCCCAGCCCTCGCTGCCGGTCGACGCGGTCGCCCGCGCCCTGCGGGAGATCGCCGTCACCGCGGCGCACACCCGCACCGATCTCCGCGTCGCCGGCGGGGCCACCCACTGACCGGCGGCGCCCGCGGCGTGCGCGACGGCGGGCGGGACCTGGCGGCCGGCCGCCGCGGACCGCACCGTAGACTGGCGCGTCGGCGACGAGCGGTCCGCCGAGCGGCCGCAAGGCGGTCCGTCAACGGGTCCGCGGGCCGTTCCACCCATGAGCGGATCCGCGCCGTTTCGTCCGTTGTCAGTGCGACCGCCTACTCTGTGCGACGTGACTTTTCCCGCCCCGGGGCCCGCTGCGCCCCAGCTCAACGGGGTTAACCGCCCCGCGCCGGGCCCGGCCGCCGACGAAGGCCTGGCCCGCCGGCTGCGCGCCCTCGCGTGCACCGCGCCGCTGCACGACCTCGACGTGCGCAAGGCCAACCTCGCGGGCGAGTACGGCGTCTACGCCATGGCGGAGGTGGCGCTCGCCGTCATCGACCTCGTCACCCTCAACATGGACTTCGACACCGGCGCCGACCACGAGGAGATAGTGGCGAAGGTGCTCCCCCGGGTGGCCGCCCAGACCCCCGGCCGTCCCGCGGGCGAGCACGAGCGGGTGGCCCGCTGGGTGCTGGAGAACCTGATCAACGTCGGCAGCGTGGACCGCGGCTTCCGCGCCGTCTACGGCACGTTCACCACCGAGGGCGAGTACGTCCGGCGCGACTACGACTTCAAGCTCATCGAGGAGGTCCCCGGCGCCGGCGGCAGCGTCTACCTCCGGGCCACCGACGAGGCGGTCAACGTCCTGGTCGGCGCCCTCGACACCGACGTCACCAGCGCCCAGATCGCCGCCGAGGTCAAGCTGGAGGTGCTGATCAGCCGCGGGCGGCTGGCCGACGCCCAGCTCGCCGCCGAGCAGGCCCGCTACCGCACCGTCCAGTACGCCGAGACCCTGCGCCGAACGCTGGACGCCACCCGGCGCAACGTCCGCGCGGTCGACTGGCTGGAGGCCGTGCCCGACATGATCAGCGAGGCGCTCGACCACGTCGCGGACCGCTACCGCCACGAGAACGCCATCCTGACCAACATCCGCAAGGCCCGCGACGAGACCGAAGAGCCCGAACACAAGCGCCGCGCCGCCGAGCTCGTCGACATCGTCAAGGACTGCATCCGCCGGCACACCCAGCTCCAGTCCAGGCTGCTGGAGGCCGGCCCCCTCTTCCGCGCCGAGCAGGACCGGCAGGCGTTCGCCGCCCCCGCCGCCCGCTCCGGACTCGACCTGTACGGCCAGCTCGTCGCGCCGCTGCTGCCGCTCCCCGCCGAGCAGGCCCTCCGCGTCACCGACGCCTACTTCGCCCATGGCACGGGGCTGCGCACGCCCTCGGCGCTGCGCGTGGGGGACCTCGTCGAGGTGCTGCTCACCCCGCCCCAGGAGCGCGAACACCTCGGCGCCGAGATGCCCGAGCCCGACCTGGTGGCCACCCCCGACGACAGCCGCTTCAGCGAGGCCCAGCTCGACGCCGCGATGGCGCTGCTCGACCTGCCCGCCGACGCGCCCCGCAGGCTCTCCGGCCTGCTCGCCGACGCCCGCCGCAGCGATCCCGAACTCCCCTATCTCGTCGCCCTGCTGGCGGTCCACGCCGCCAGCCCGCCGGTCGGCACGGCCTACCGCCAGGGCGAACAGCAGCTGCTCTTCGCGGTCGACGACGGCACGGAGCTGACCGACCCCGAGTTCGGCGGCGCCGACCTCATCGTCGGCACGGCACTGCTCGACGCCGCCGGGATGGCCGCCGACCGCTCGGAGGTGGCGTGATGCCCGTACCGCCGACCCCCGGCGCACCGCGCGCCGCCGCCCGCCGCCGGACCGCGCCGTACGGCCACCCGCCCGCGCCGAGGCAGCAGATGTCCTCGCCCGTCCCCCGCAAGGAGCCTGTCCCGTGACCCAGTACGACGCCGACGAGGTGCCGCAGCCGGACCCGGCGTCCGGGGCCGG
Source organism: Streptomyces sp. NPDC002446 (assembly GCF_053595675.1). Taxonomy (NCBI): domain Bacteria; kingdom Bacillati; phylum Actinomycetota; class Actinomycetes; order Kitasatosporales; family Streptomycetaceae; genus Streptomyces; species Streptomyces sp. NPDC002446. The sequence goes on from NZ_JBSFYC010000005.1 coordinate 153,363, forward strand.
CGAGCCGGGCTGGGCCGCGCCGCCCACCACCGACGCCGAACCGGCCGCGGCGGGCGGCCCCGCGCAGGTCACCCCGGCCGACGCCGCGGACGCCGCGCGGCTGGTCTCCTTCGGCCTCCAGCCCAAGCTGCTGCCCGCCCGCGACGCCGAGTACGGCGAACTGCTGCGCCGCTATCGGGACGAGCCCGCCTTCGCCCGGCTCGCCGACGCCGTCGCCACCGGTCTCGGCCTGGTCGTCCTGGAGGTCTCCACCCGCGCCGGCATGGCCGTCACCGCCGCCGAGGACTCCGTCTTCGCCGTGCGGATGGGCGACTACGCCCGCCGCGCCTCCGCCGACTCCGCCGACCGGTTCCTGCACGGCCTGGCCCACCTCGCGGTCGCCGCGCTGGCCTTCCCGCGCCCCGAGGACCTCGCCGACGACGGCTACATCGGACGGATCACCGTCAACGGCGTCGACGCGTTCGTCCGGCAGGCGTGCCGCCGCCTGGAGGAGCGCGCCGAGCAGGACGGCGAGAACACCGACCCGGTCACCGACGCCCCCGGCCTGGAGTCCGCCTGGCGGATCTACGCCCGGCGCAGCGCGACCGGCGCCACCAAGGACGCCCGGCGGCTGGCCGGTTCGACCACCGGCATCATCGCCAAGGCCGTCACGTTCCTGGTCGACTCCGGCTTCCTCCAGCGCACCGGCGACGACGCCGGCGGCGCCTACCGCACCACCGCCCGCTACCAGCTCCAGGTGCGCGACATGGCCGGCAGCGCCGCCATGGCCGAACTGCTGGACCTGGGCATCGTCCCCGTCGCCGACGGCAGCGCCTCCCTGCTGCCGGGCGAGGACACCGACGACCTCGACCTGGTCTCCGACGCCGGACTGCCGTTCCACTCCGGCTGACCGCGCCGCCCGCCGACCGACCGCCGATCCTCCCGCCACGACAACGAAAGTCCGCCATGTACGAGCTGTCCCGGGTCCGCCTCTACTCCATCGGGCCGGCCGGTGCGCGCTACGCCGACACCGTGCTGGACCTGCGCGGAGTCGGTGCGCCGGTGCCCCAACCGGCCCCGGCGCAGGCGGACTTCTTCGAGGACGAACCGGTCGGGCCGCCGCGCCGCCCGGCCCCCGCGGGCGTCCTCTTCCTGGAGAACGGCGGCGGCAAGTCCGTCCTGCTCAAGCTGATCTTCTCGGTGATGCTGCCCGGTCACCGCAACACCCTCGGCGGTGCCAGCTCCGGCGTACTGCGCAAGTTCCTGCTCGCCGACGACTGCGGCCATGTCGCCCTGGAGTGGCAGCACACCCTCACCGGCGAGACCGTCGTCGTCGGCAAGGTCAGCGAATGGCGCGGCCGGCAGGTCTCCAACGACCCGCGGAAGTTCGCCGAGGCCTGGTACAGCTTCCGGCCGGGACCCGGCATGAGCCTGGACTCGCTGCCCGTCGCCGAGGCCACCATCGTCCGCCCCCGCCAGGAGGGCGGCGAGGGCACTTCCGGCGCCCAGGGCCGCCGCCGCACGATGAAGGGCTTCCGCGACGTCCTCACCGAGGCCGGGAAGAACTACCCCAATCTGGACGTCGTCTGGGAGGAGATCCACGAGCGCTGGAACGAGCACCTCGGCGGGCTGGGCCTGGACCCGGAGCTCTTCCGCTACCAGCGGGAGATGAACGCCGACGAGGGCGAGGCGGCCGGCCTGTTCGCGGTCAAGAACGACTCGGACTTCACCGACCTGCTGCTGCGCGCCGTCACGGACACCCGCGACACCGACGGTCTCGCCGACCTGGTCCACGGCTTCGCCCACAAGCTCGGCCGGCGCGCCGAGCTCACCGCCGAGCGGGAATTCACGGCCGGCTCGCTCGACCTGCTCTCCCGTATCGCCGACGCCGCCGAACAGCGCGAACGCGCCCGCGAGGTGCACGCCGGCGCCGAGCGCCGCACCCGCGGCCTGGCCCAGCGGCTGCACGCCCGCGCCACCGAGGAGCGCGGCCGCGCCGCCGAGCTGGCCGAACAGGTCGCCGCCGCGGCCCACCGCGTCACCGACGCCGAGCGGATCCGCGAGCGCCGCTCCCTGGTCTCCGCGGAACTCGCCTACCGGCACGCCTCGTTGGCGCTGGCCGCCGCGGAGAAGGGCGCCGCCGCCCAGCGCCGCGAGCTGAACGACGCCCGTACGCTGCACAGCGCCTGGCAGGCCGCCGAGATCGCGCTGCGCCACCGCGCCGCCGCCGACCGCTCCGCGCGGGTCGCCGCCGCCATCCGCGAGGCCGAGCGGGACGCCGCCCCGGCGCTCGCCGCCCGCGCCACCGCCGCCGCCGACCTGGTACGGGCGCTGCACGCGGCGGCCGAGGCCGGCGAGAAGATCGCCAACGAGGAGGAGGAGCGCTCCGCCGCCCTTCAGGAGGCCGGCGAGTCCGCGCACCGCGACGCGACCACGGCCGCCACCCACGCCCAGCGCGCCCGCAGTGAGGCCGACCACCTCAGGCAGCGGCTCGCCGAGGTCGCCGAGGAGACCGCCGAAGCCGTCCGGGCCGGCTGGCTGGACGACAGCGCCCCCGACGCCGACCCGGCCCGTGCCGCGCTCGCCGCCTCGGACGCCGAGAAGACCGCCGTCGCGGCCTGGGACGCGGCCCGGGAGACGGCGCGCCAGGCCACCGACCGCGCCCGGGAGGCCACCGCCCGGCACTCGGCCGCGGAGCTGGCGGCGGCCCGTGCCGAGGACGCCGCGCAGGCCGCCGGCCGCGCCTACGACGCCGAGCGCCGCGCGGCCGAGTCGATCGGCGCCGAGCAGCGCCTCGCCGAGCTCCTCGGGCTCCCGCAGTCCGAGGCGAAGTCCCCCGCGGTGCCCGGCCCCCGTACGGCAACGGACGGTACGGACCCGGGCGTCCCCCGCCGCCCCGGCGGCGCCGGACCGCTGACCGCCGAGGAGCTGGACCGCAGCGCCGACGCATTGCGGGAGCTGCTGGAGGAGGGCGTCGCCGCCGCCGAGCGGCAGCTGTTCGACCTGCGGACGGCCGCCGCCGACGACGCGCGGATCCTCGGCGCGCTGGGCGACGGCGGGCTGCTGCCCCCGGGGCCCGACGTGCTGGCCGCCGTCGAGTACCTCGGTGAGCACGGCGTGCCCGCGCTGCCCGGCTGGCGCTATCTCGCCCAGTCCGTCGACCCCGCCGACCACGCCCGGGTGCTCGCCGCCCGCCCCGAGCTCGTCGACGGCGTGATCATCACCGACCCGGACACCCACGCCCGGGCGCGGGACGTCCTCGCCCAGGCCGCGCTGCTGCCGCGCTCCGCCGTCGCCGTCGGCACGGCCGCCGCGCTGCTCGCCCCCACCCCCGCCCCCGACGAGCGGGACACCGGCGTCTTCCTCGTCCCGCCGAACCCGGCGATGCACGACGAATCGGCCGCCGACGAGGAACGGCAGGCGCTGCGGGCCCGCGCCGTCGAGCGCGACGAGGAGATCCGGGCGCTGGCCGCCCGCCTCGCCGGGGACCGTGCGCTGGCCGCCCGCCTCGGCTCATGGCGTACGGGCTGCCCCGCCGGCCGGCTCGCGGAGCTGGCCGCCGCGGCGGACGGGACCCGTACGGCGGCGGACGAGGCGGCCGCCGAGCTCGCCGAGGCCCGTACCGCCCGTGCCGAGGCCGACGAGGTCGCGGCCGAGGCCACCGGGGTGCGCGACGAGCGGCAGGAGGCCGCGCAGCGCGCCCGGCGCGCCGCCGACCTGCTGGCCGGCCTCGCCCACCGGCTGCGCGAGCGCGCCTCCTGGCAGTCCCGGATGCGGGAACTCGCGGACGAGGCGGCCGAGTTCGAGGCCCGCGCCGAGGAGTGCGTGGACCGCGCGCGGGCCGCCGACGAGGACCGCCGGGCCGCCCAGCGGGCCGCCGACGACGCCCGCCGCACGGCCCGTGCGCTGCGCGCCGAGCGCGCCGAGATCGCCGGCGTACCGGACGATCTGAGCGAGGCCCCCGAGGGTGCGAACGCCTCGCTGCCCACGCTGCGCGAGGCCTACCGCGCCGCCTCCCAGCTCTACGAGAAGGTCGGGGTCGGCGCCGATCTGCGCGCCGAGCAGGCCCGCGCCGAGGGCGAGGAGTCGGCCGCGCTGGCCGAGCTGAACCGCCTCACCAACAAGGTCCGTACCCGCGCCGAGGCCCTCCTGGAGAGCCCGGACGCCGCCGACGGCCCGTCCCGCCAGGCCGCAGCGGCCCGCGCCGAATCGTTGGTGCAGATGCTGGAGTCCCGCGCCTCGGCCGCCAGCGAGCAGCTCGGCCGGCTGCGCGGCGAGGCCGAGCGGCTGGCCCCGGCCGACGGCAGTGCGCACACCGAGCTGCCCGAGGAGCTGGTGCCCGCCGACGCCGACCGCGCCAAGAAGCTGCTGCGCAGCGCGGCAGGTGAACTGGCCACCGCCACCGAGGCCCTGGAGGCCGCCCGCGCCCAGCACGAGGAGCTGCTGCGCGGCCACCGCGCGGCCGAGGACGCGGCCGGCGGCTTCGACGAGACCGCCGCCCTGCTGCGCGATCTGCTGCGCGACCACCAGGACACCGAGGACGGGGCGCAGACGCCGATCGAGCCGTACGCCGGTTCGCTCGCCGAGGCCCGCCAGGCCGCCGCCGAGTCCCGCCGCTCGCTGCGCGGCTGCGCCGCCGACCTCTCCGCCGCCGAGTCCGCGGTGCGCGAGGCCTCCGACGTCCTCGTCCGGCACGCCAACTCCACCCGCTACGAGCAGGTCCGCACCCCGGCCCGGCAGCAGATCCGCGAGCTGCCCGCCGCGGCCCTGCCGGACCACGCCGCCAAGTGGGCCGAGGCCTTCGCGCCGCGGCTGCGGGTGCTCACCGACGAGCTGGCGCAGCTGGAGCGCAACCGCGACTCCATCGTCGACCGGCTGCGCGGCCTGGTGGAGTCGTCGCTGACGACGCTGCGCTCCGCCCAGCGGCTGTCCCGGCTGCCCGAGGGGCTGGGGGAGTGGTCCGGCCAGGAGTTCCTGCGGATCCGCTTCGAGGACCCCGACCAGGCCACGCTCACCGAGCGGCTGGGCGAGGTCATCGACGAGGCGACCCGCTCGGCGGTCAGGAAGAACAGCGATCTGCGGCGCGACGGGATGTCCCTGCTGCTGCGGGGCGTCAGCGCGGCGCTGCAGCCGCGCGGGGTGGCCGTGGAGATCCTCAAGCCCGATGCGGTGCTGCGCGCCGAGCGGGTGCCGGTGGGTCAGATGGGCGACGTCTTCTCCGGCGGCCAGCTGCTGACCGCCGCCATCGCCCTGTACTGCACGATGGCGGCACTGCGCAGCAACGACCGGGGCCGCGACAAGCAGCGGCACGCCGGCACGCTGTTCCTGGACAACCCCATCGGCCGCGCCAACGCGACATACCTGCTGGAGCTGCAGCGTGCCGTCGCCGATGCGCTGGGCGTTCAGCTGCTCTACACCACCGGTCTGTTCGACACCACCGCGCTCGCCGAGTTCCCGCTGGTCATCCGGCTGCGCAACGACGCCGACCTGCGCGCCGGCCTGAAGTACATCAGCGTCGAGGAGCATCTGCGCCCGGGCCTGCCGCAGCAGGACGCGTCCACGGAGGCGGTGCACGGCCAGATCACGGCCACACGGATGTACCGCCGCCCGGAGGAGCCCGCCCCCGGGGCGGCGGACGAGCCCGCCGGGTGACCCACCGGCGCGGGGAGGGCGCTGCCGACGCTCACAGCACGGTGCGGCCGGCGGTCACAGCACCACGACCGAGCGCAGTACCTCCCCGCGCCGCATCTTCGCGAAGGCCGCTTCGAGGTCGTCGAGCCCGATGGTCTCGCTGACGAAGCGCTCCAGATCGAGCTTGCCGCTCAGAAACAGATCGATCAGCACCGGGAAGTCGCGGCTGGGCAGACAGTCGCCGTACCAGGAGGACTTCAGCGCGCCGCCGCGTGCGAAGAGGTCGATCAGCGGCAGCTCGATCCGTGCGTCCGGGGCGGGCACCCCGACCTGGACCAGCGTGCCGGCCAGATCGCGCATGTAGAACGCCTGCCGATAGGTCTCCGGGAGGCCCACGGCGTCGATCACCACATCGGCGCCGTGTCCGGCGGTGAGCGCGCGGACCGCCTCGACGGGGTCCGTACCACGGGAGTTGACGGTGTCGGTGGCGCCGAACCGCTCGGCCGCGTCCAGCTTGCCGTCGTCCAGGTCGATCGCGATGACCCGGCGCGCCCCGGCCCGGGAGGCCCCGGCGATGGCGGCGTTGCCGACCCCGCCGCAGCCGATGACGGCGACGGTGTCACCGCTGCCCACGGCTCCGGTGTGCACGGCCGCGCCGTATCCGGCCATCACCCCGCAGCCGATCAGGCCCGCCGCCTCCGGTCGCGCTGACGGATCGACCTTCACCGCCTGTCCGGCGGCCACCAGCGTCTTCTCGGCGAACGCGCCGATGCCCAGGGCCGCCGTCAGCGCCGTCCCGTCCGAAAGCGTCATCGGCCGGGCGGCGTTGCGGGAGTCGAAGCAGTACCAGGGGCGGGCGCGCCGGCAGGAGCGGCACTGTCCGCACGGTGCCCGCCAGGCGAGCACCACGTAGTCGCCCGGCGCCGGCTCGGTGACGCCGGGGCCGACGGCCTCGACGACACCCGCCGCCTCATGGCCGAGCAGATAGGGGAAGTCGTCGCCGATCGCGCCGTCGCGATAGTGCAGATCGGTGTGGCACACCCCGCAGGCCTGTACGGACACGAGCACTTCGCCCGGACCGGGATCGGGCACGAGGATCGGCAGCACCTCGACGGGCGCGCCCTTCTTGAGCGCGACGACGGCGCGGGCTTCGTGCGGCATGTCTCACTCCTAAAACAGCGCCTGCGGTGACGGCAGGGGCGGGTGACGCAGGTGAGGTGGCACGGATGCCGGTGGGGGAGTGGTGCGCTGCGCTGGGAACGGGACGGTGGTGGAGGGCGCTCCACCACCGTCTCTGGTGTTGCCTATAACGCGCTGGGTTGCGCGATAGGAGACATGCTGGAAGTCCGTCAGGGATCCGTCAAGGGGCGGTTTCCGCCCTGGGCGCCGGGGCGCGCCGGCCCCGCGGCGCCCCGGCACCTCAACCCGCGTACCCCATCCGCCGGGAGAGCTCGGCGGCGGCCTTCGCGGAGCGCTCCGCGAGCTCGGGCAGCAGCTGACGCTCCATCCGGTAGGCCGGTCCGGAGACGCCGATGGCCCCGATCACCGCGCCGTCGTGCGCCCGTACCGGCGCCGCCACCGCGTTCAGCCCGATCTCCAACTCCTCGCTGGTGCAGGCGAATCCGTCCGCCAGCGCGGAGACCAGCTGCTCGCGCAGACCGGCCGCCGTGGTCACGGTGTGCTCGGTGAACCGCGCCAGCTTCCGGGCCACCAGGCTCTCCCGGCGCTGCTGCGGCAGATGGGCCAGCAGCACCTTGCCGCTGGCGGTGGCGTGCAGCGGGGTGCGCCGGCCCAGCCAGTTGTACGCGGTGACCGCGGCGGCGCCCCTGGCCTGCATGATGTTGACCGCCGCATCACCGTCCAGCACCGCGATGTTGGCGGTCTCCCCGGTGTCGTCGGCCAGCGCCCGGCACACCGGCTGGCCCTCCTGGGAGATGTCCAGCCGGATCGCCGCGGCACCGGCCAGCCGCAGCACCCCGGCGCCCAGGAAGTACTTCCCGCGCTCCCTCTCCTGCTCCACCAGCCCGCGGTTCTCCAGCACCCCGAGGATCCGGAACGCGGTCGACTTGTGGACGCCCAGCTCCTCGGAGATCTCGGTCACCCCGGCCTCGCCCAGCTTGGCCAGGATCTCCAGCACGCTCACCGCGCGGTCCACCGACTGGACGGAGCCCGCCCCGCCGCGCCGCTCCTCGGACCGGTCGTCCGCCGTATCGCTCGTGTTCGCCATGGGTCTTTGCGTCACCACCCCGTCGCCCCCGACGGGCATGCCTGGGGGCATCTGCCGGGGAACATTGACGGCCCGCTCCCCGCCTTGGATTCTGTTGCGCATCGCGCGCCGTGATGCGTTATTCACAACGCATGATACCGATCAGCGCGAGCGGGGCCAGATTCGCGAGCGGGACCAGATTCACGCGGCGGCGCGGTCCACCCGTGGCGGGTCCTCCCGCGAGGCGCGCCGCTCCTGCCGGCGCGCCCGGCGCCGCTCACGGCGCAACTCCCGGGCCGTGCTGCTCGGCTGGGACCGCACCCCGTTGCGCTGCACCCAGACCTGGCGGGTCACCCAGACGTCGAGCACGGCCCAGGTGGCGACCACGGTGCTGGCGACCGTGCTGAGCACCGAGGGGAAGGCGAGCCAGGAACCCGCCAGCGTGCTCAGGAACGCCACCATGGCCTGCACCAGGGTGACCGCCACGATGATCACGGCGCGCACCGCCGCCGTACGCACCGGATCCGCCATCCGGGGCCGGACCGCCGGCTCCTCCTGCCACAACGGTCGCCTGCCGGTGTCCATGAACGCGTCACACTCCCCGCTTCTCCCCGTGTGTCCGGCTCCTTGGAGGTGCCCGGATCCCTCCGGGCGCACTCTCCGGGTTCCGTACGCCGTCCCCCTCCATGGTCACGCACCGCGGCGGGGCAGGGTTACCCGGGGTAGAGCAAAACCGGCCAACTGTCCGGACGCCGCCCCTGATACGGGTGGGGCTCGCGCGCCCGGGAATGCGGGCGGGTTGTCCGGGAATCGGCGGACAACGTAGGACGATCCCGCCGCGAGGCCTTCCGTGACGTCACGCGAAGCCTTCGGGTTGGTCACCCGACAGTAGTAGGCTCGCGCCGTTTGTTGACGGAACACCACCCCCGTGCACCGGGGTTGACGTGGGGGAGGCCATGCGCTTTCGCGGGAAGTCGGTCCGCCGGAAGATCGTGGCGTTGCTGCTCGTACCGCTGGTGTCCCTGACGTCCATGTGGGCGTTCACGACCTATATCACCGGGCGTGAGGCCAACCAGCTGCTCGACGTCGGCAACGTCGTACAGAACGTGGGCTATCCGGTCGAGGACGTCGTCCAGGCCCTGCAGCGCGAGCGCCGGCAGAGCCTGCTCTACCTCGCCGACCGGCGCGACGCCGACGCGGCCGGCGCACTCCGCGGGCGGACCCGGGCCACCGACGAGGCCGTCGGCCGGCTGCGTGCCGACGCCGAATCCCGCGATGTGCACGAGGACTTGACCGGTGACGCCGGGGAACGGATGGACGGCCTCCTCAAGGGCCTGACCACGCTCGGGGTGCTACGCGCCCAGGTCGAGGGCAACACCGTCACCCGCGACGAGGTCCTGGAGAGCTACAACTCCCTGGTCGACCCCGGCTATGACTTCCTCGCCGCGCTCCACGCCCTGGAGAACGTGGAGATGGACAAGCAGGGCCGCGCGCTGGTCAACATCACCCGTGCCCGTGAGGCCTTCTCCCGCGAGGACGCCCTGATGTCCGCGGTGCTCGCCTCCGGCAGCATGAGCAAGCACGATCTGCGCGCGCTGTCCGACCGGGTCGCAGAGCGCCGGGTCCTCTACGGCACCAACCTCCCAGCCCTGCCGTCCAAGGACCGCGGACTCTACGAGGACTACTGGCGCTCCGCCAAGGCCCGCGAACTGACCTCCTACGAGGACCGGGTGATCGCCGCCGGTGCCCGCACCGGACCGCAGGCGATCAACGCCGAGCGCTGGCACACCGCCGCGGACAAGGTGCTCGGCGACCTCGAACGGATGGGCAAGGAGGCCGGCGGCCGCTACCAGGAGCGCGTCGCCCCGGTCGCCACCCGCATCCTGCTCAAGGCGGCCGTCGCCGGTGTCCTCGGCTTCGTCGCGCTGCTGGTCTCGGTCATCGTCTCCTTCCGCATCGGGCGACGCCACGTGCGGGACCTGACCCGGCTGCGCAAGACCGCCCACGAGGTCTCCGGCGTACGGCTGCCGAGCGTCATGCGCCGGCTGGCGGCCGGCGAACAGGTCGACGTGGAGACCGAGGCGCCCCTGCTGGAATTCGGTCCGGACGAGACCGGCCAGGTCGGCCAGGCGCTCAACACCCTCCAGCGGGCCGCCGTCGAGGCCGCCGTCAAGCAGGCGGACATGCGCCGCGGCGTCTCCGAGGTGTTCGTCAACCTCGCCCGGCGCAGCCAGGTCCTGCTGCACCGTCAGCTGACGCTGCTGGACGCCATGGAGCGGCGCACCGAGGACACCGACGAACTCGCCGACCTCTTCCGGCTCGACCACCTCACCACCCGAATGCGGCGGCACGCCGAGGGCCTGGTCATCCTCTCCGGCGCGGCCCCGTCCCGGCAGTGGCGCAAACCGATCCAGCTGATGGACGTGGTGCGCGCGGCGGTCGCCGAGGTCGAGGACTACGAGCGGATCGAGGTGCGCCGGCTGCCGCGGCTCGCGGTGGACGGCCCGGCGGTCTCCGACCTCACCCACCTGATAGCCGAGCTCCTGGAGAACGCCACGGTCTTCTCGCCGCCGCACACCGCCGTGCAGGTGCTGGGCGAGCGGGTCGCCAACGGCTACACCCTGGAGATCCACGACCGCGGTCTGGGCATGGCCCCGGACCTGCTGCTGGAGGCCAACCTCCGGCTCGCCGAGACCCCCGAGTTCGAGCTGTCCGACACCGACCGGCTCGGGCTGTTCGTGGTCAGCCGGCTCGCCCAGCGGCAGCACGTACGGGTCTCGCTGCAGCCGTCGCCGTACGGCGGCACCACCGCCGTGGTCTTCATCCCGGGCGAGATCCTCACCGAGACCTCCGACGGCGGCCGGGAGGAGGACGGGCCGGGGGCCGACGCGCTGCCCGGCGGGCCGGTCGGCAACGAACTGGAGCACGCCGCGGGCAAGTTGGCCGCGCTCTCCCAGGCGCCGGTCCCGCTCCCGCAGCGGGAGCGGCGTTCACCGGTCGTCCTCGACGGACCGGTCGAGCTGGAGGCGCCACTGGAGCTGGGCGCGCCGGGCCCGCACGAGGACGAGGACGGCCTCTTCCGGGGCGGCGACCGGACCAGGGATCGGAACAGGGACCGGACCAGGGAGCGGGGGCGCGACCGCCGGGCGCCGGGTGACACGGAGTCCGGACCGGGCGCCGGGCCGCGTGGCATCGCCCCCGTGCCGCCCGTCCCCGACGGCGAGCAGCACCAGCAGACCCGGGACCAGGCGCCCGGCGGCGGGCTCGTACCGCTGCCGCGCCGCCCCCGCCCGCCCGTCCTGGTCTCCGATCACGGCAGGACGGTCGACGGCCGCGACACGGGCGGGGACCGCGACGCGGGCGGGGACCGCGACGCGGACGGAGGCCGTGCTTCGGATGGGGGCCGCGGAGCGGACGGGGATCGTGCTCCGGCCGGGAAGCCGCCCGCCGACCGCTCCGCCCCGGACACCCCCTCGTCCGCCGGGGCCACCCCGCCCCAGGACGCGCCCGCGCCGTCCACCACGCCCCAGGGGCTGCCCCGCCGGGTCCGGCAGGCCAGCCTCGCGCCCCAGCTCAAGGCCGAGCCCGGCGGGCAGCCCGCGGCGGAGCGCCGGACCGCGGAGCCCGCGGACGACCGGGACGCCGAGGCGGTCCGCGCCCGGATGGCCGCGCTCCAGCGCGGCTGGCAGCGCGGCCGCCGAGACAACGGCGAGGAGCCGCGCGCGAGCGCAGCGCCACCGGCCGGGGACGCGGCGACCGGGGAGCCGGCCGCCGCTGGCAGCACGGCCCCGGACACCACACGCCGGGACACCACACGCCGGAACACCACCAGACCGGATGCCCGGGACGGCGCCGCGCACGACGACGGCGACCCGGGCACCGCAGCACCACCAGGAACCACATCGGGAGGGGACGGTCCATGACCGCACCGAAGGCAGCAGCGTCCACCGCATCGGTCTCGGCGAGGGGATCCGGTGAACTGAACTGGCTCCTGGACGAACTGGTCGACCGGGTGGGCTCCATCCGCAAGGCCCTCGTGCTCTCCAGCGACGGCCTGGCCACCGGCGCCTCCAAGGACCTGACGCGCGAGGACGGCGAGCATCTGGCCGCCGTCGCCTCCGGCTTCCACAGCCTGGCCAAGGGCGTCGGCCGGCACTTCGACGCCGGGCAGGTCCGCCAGACCCTGGTCGAGCTGGACGACGCGTTCCTGTTCGTCAGCGCGGCCGGCGACGGCAGCTGCCTGGCCGTGCTGGCCGACGCGGACTCCGACGTCGGGCTGATCGCGTACGAGATGACCCTGCTGGTCAAGCGCGTGGGCGCGCACCTGGGCACCGCGCCCAGGTCCGGCCTCCCCATCTGAGCGCGACGACGGTGACGCCATGAGGGATCAGGACGGCCGGACGGCGCGGGACCGGGAGGCGGCCCGCTGGTTCGACGACGAGGCGGGCCCCGTCGTCCGGCCGTACGCCATGACGCGCGGGCGCACCCGTACGGCCGCGGAGGGGCGCCTGGACCTGATCGCCCAGGTGATCGCCGAGAGCCGCGCGCCGGAGACGATCGACGACCAGACGCTGTCGCCCGAGCACCTCGACATCGTCGAACTGTGCCGGCAGGCGCCGCTGTCGGTCGCCGAGCTGGCGGCCGAACTCGATCTGCCGGTCGGCGTCGTACGGGTCCTGATCGGCGATCTGCTCGATGCGGAGCTGGTCCATGTCAGCCGGCCGGTGCCACCGGCCGAGCTGCCCGACGAGCAGGTGCTGCGCGAGGTGATCGACGGCCTGCGCGCCCTCTGACAGGCCCTATGCGCCGTCGTCGCCCGGTTTCTTCCGGCGCGGCGGCGGCCACTGCTCTGTGGGCGTGCCCGACTCCAGCTGGGAGACCGCCTCCGTCAGCTGGGTGACGACCCGCTGGATCTCGCGGTGGGTGGTGCGCCGCTCGGTGACCACCGCGGCGAGCAGCAGCGCGGTCAGCGCGGTGATCCCGTTGAACGCCTGCAGGGTGACCATGTTGGTGAAGAGGTCGTGATGGGCGAACGGCCCCGACCGCTCGGCGGCCGCCACGATCGCGACGGTCGAGACGAGCAGTGCGCACGGCGTGGCCCCGGCCCGCTCGAAGCGGAACGCGGCCCAGATCAGGCACGGCGAGACGAGGAAGAGCAGATTCATCGAGCTGCTCACCGCCAGGTAGGTCACGGCCAAGGTGGCCGCTGCCAGGAGCACCGCCTCGGCGCACCGGTAGACGCGCAGACCGCCCCGCTGCGGCCACCGGAGCGTGCTGAGGAGCAGCAGCACCGGCGTGATCACCAGCACCCCCATCGCGTCGCCGGCCCACCACACCGCCCACGTCGGCCAGAAGTCCGCGGTCGGCAGCGCTCCGGAGAGCACCAGGGCACCACTGCCGATGGTCGAGCTGACCAGCATCCCGGTCAGCGCGCCGAGGCCCACCAGCGCGACCGCGTCGCGCAGCCGGTCCATCTGCGTGCGGAACCCCGCCCGGCGGAGCAGCCGCCACGACAGCACCGGCCCCAGGGTGTTGCCCGCGACGATCACCAGGACCACGAGCAGCGACGGTCCGAGCGACACATTGACCAGGAACGCGCCGAGGGCGATCCCCGGCCAGACCCGCCGGCCCAGCAGCAGCAGCGCCGCCAGGGCGATACCGGTGGGCGGCCACAGTGGGGTGACCTGCCCCCGGACCAGTTCCTGGAGGAGGCCGAGCCGGGCACCGCCGTAGTAGGCACCGGCGACCACGAGGATCTGCACGGCCGTGCCGCCGTGCCGCCTGAGCCGCTCGTTGTGCGCCACACCCGCCTCCGTTCGCCCGCGCGGGACGCGCCTACGTGTAGGGACCGCCGTTGTGACGGAGCACCAGAACGGCCGCGTCGTCGGTGTGCCCGGTCAGATCGGCCACCGACAGCACCTCGGCGGCCAGATCGTCGGCGTCCGCGTCGTACGCCGCGCCGACGAGGTCGGTCACCCGCGTCAGCCCCCGCTCGATCGGATAGCTCGGCCCCTCCACCACCCCATCGGTGACCAGCACGAACGCTCCCACCTGGTCCAGCCGGTGGCGGGTGACCGGGTACTGCTGGTCGGGGTAGACCCCCAGCGGAAGACCGCCGGGGTCCGGCAGCACCTGTGAGCCGGCGGCCGTGGCCCAGATGGCCGGCACATGGCCGGCGCGGGAGCCGGCCAGTTCGCCGCTGTCCGGGTCGAAGCGCAGAAAGGTGCAGGTCGCCAGGAGGTCGGAGCTCATCGACAGCAGCAGGTTGTTGGCCCGTCCCAGGACGTCGCCGGGATCGGTGGTGGCGCCCGCGACGGCGCGCAGTCCGGTGCGGACCTGCCCCATGTAGGCGGCCGCCTCCACGTCATGGCCCTGGACGTCACCGATGACGAATCCGAGCGAGCCGTCCGGCAGTGGGAAGGCGTCGTACCAGTCGCCGCCGATGTCCAGACCCGTCTGCGCCGGTACGTAGCGCGCCGCGGTCTGCAGTCCCGGCAGGCCCGGCAGCTCGGGCGGAAGCATGTGCCGCTGGAGTTCGACGGCGAGCGCCACACGCGCCTGCTGCAGCTTGATCCGTTCCATGACCCGGCCGGTGACCTGGCCGAGGCGCCGCAGAAGCTCCTCGGACGGCGGGCCGGCGGTGGTGTGGCGTCGATCCATTCAGCACCCCACTGCGCATGGCCGATTCCGGTACGGCGAATCGCTGCTGAACCTCACATTACGCCGCCTGAGCGGCACCGGAACCGGCTTATTGAGCAACGGTCAATATCGCGCTAGAGTCTGTTGAGTAACTGTCAACAGAAGGAGCAGTGCAGCCATGGCCCCCGAAGCGACCGCCGCCCCCTTCGAGCACCTGGAGATCCAGGTCGGCCCGCACACCTACGACGCACTGGCCGCCGGGCCCGCCGACGGGGAGCTCGTCCTGCTGCTGCACGGCTGGCCCGAGTTCGCCGACTCCTGGAGCGCGGTGCTCCCCGCCTTGGGCGCGGCCGGCTACCGCGCCGTCGCCGTCGACCAGCGCGGCTACTCCCCGCGCGCCCGCCCCGCCGGGATCGCCGACTACGCCGTCCCCGAACTCGTCGCCGACGCCCTCGCCTTCGCCGACTCCCAGGGCGCCGGCCGCTTCCACCTCGTATCGCACGACTGGGGCGGCATGGTCGCCTGGGCGCTGGCCGGCGCCCACCCCGAGCGGCTGAAGTCCCTGACGGTACTGGCCACTCCGCACCCGGACGCGCTCAACCGCGCCGCCGCCGAGGACTCCGTCCAGTACCACCGCCTCGACTACGTCCGTTTCTTCCGCCGTGACGACGGCGCGGCGGAGGCCGCCCTGCTCGCCGACGACGCCGCCCGGCTGCGCGCCGCCTACGCGGGCAAGGTCCCCGAGGCCCTCGTCGACGGCAATGTCCGCCGGCTGTCCGCACCGGGCGCGCTGACCGCCACCCTGAACTGGTACCGCGCCCCCGAGGCGATCATCTCGGTGCCCGCGGGCCGGATCACCGTCCCCACCCTCTTCCTGTGGGGCAGCGAGGACACCGCCCTGGGCCGGGGCGCGGCCGAGTCGACGGGGGAGTGGGTGGACGGGCCGTACCGCTTCGAGGCCCTGGAGGGCGCCAGCCACTGGCTCCCCGAAGAGGTCCCCGACCTCGTCACCCCCAAGATCCTCGATCACCTCGGGCAGTACGCCTGACACCGCGGCGGGGGGCCGGGGACAGCGCGAGCGCGCCCGGCCCGCCACCGTAAACTGCGGGCATGTCCGGCAAGCGAACCACCCGTCTCACCCCCGACCAGCGCCGGGAGCAGCTGATCGGCATCGGGCTGGAGATGCTCGCCGACCGCTCCCTGGACGAGCTGTCCACCGACGAAGTCGCCCGGCGGGCCGGTATCTCGCGCGGACTGCTCTTCCACTACTTCGACTCCAAGCGTGACTTCTACCGCGCCGTGGTCCGCGCCGCGTGCGACCGCTTCACCGCCGCGACCGAACCGGACGGCTCGCTGGAGCCGGTCGCCTGGATGCGGGCGTTCATCGCGGGCTTCGTGGCGTACGTCCTGGAGCACCGGAAGGTGTATCTCGCCCTGGTACGGGGCGCCGCGGGCAGCCACCCCGCGGTCACCGACATCGTCGGCGAGACCCGCGAGACGGTCGCCCGCCGGCTGCGCGACGGGCAGCGGCGGCTCGGCATGCCGGACGTCCCGCGGCTGGAACTGGCCTTGCGCGCCTGGATGGCGTTCGCCGAGGAGGCGGCCACCACCTGGCCGGAGTCGGACGACGCCGCCCGGGACGAGCTCTGCTCCTTCGTCGAAGCCAGCTTCGTGAGCCTGCTGGGACTGCTGGACCGGCCCAGGACGCTGGGCGCCGACGACCGGCGCTGACGACCGGCGCTGACCGGCCGTGGCCCAAGCGTGATGCATCTCAAGTGGGCGGCGTGCCGCGCACGTTGTACCGTTCCCTTGCATCCGCTGCCCGTGCGCAAACGCGCCCGGAACAAGCGTGAGTTCCGCCCGCACACCCGGCAATTCAGGAGAAGAGAACCATGGTCTTCGGGCGTTCCGACCGCCGCCACCGGACCGCCCCCGTCGAGCCCGTTACGCTCAAGATCCTGGTTGCGGGCGGCTTCGGGGTCGGCAAGACCACCCTGGTCGGCGCCGTCAGCGAGATCAAACCGCTGCGCACGGAGGAGCGGTTGACCGAGGCGGGCCGGCCGGTGGACGACCTCGACGGCGTGGAGGCCAAGACCACCACCACCGTCGCGATGGACTTCGGGCGGATCACCCTCAACGAGGAACTGGTCCTCTACCTCTTCGGCACTCCGGGCCAGGACCGCTTCTGGTTCCTGTGGGACGAGCTGGCGCGCGGTGCGCTCGGCGCGGTGGTGCTCGCCGACACCCGCCGGCTCGCCGACAGCTTCTCCGCCATCGACTACTTCGAGCGGCGCGGTCTGCCCTTCACGGTCGCCGTCAACTGCTTCGACGGCGCCGACCGCTACCCACCGGAGGCGGTGCGTGAGGCACTGGACCTGAGCGACGAGGTCCCGGTGATGCTCTGCGACGCGCGCCGCAAAGAGTCCGCCCGGGACGTGCTGATCGCCGTCGTCGAGCAGGCGGGCACCCGGCGGCGGGCGCCCGCACTGCCCTGACCGCTCGCGTAAGTACGGCCCGCACCCCGCCGCCCGGGGCGCGGGCCGTACGTCTGCACTCCGCCGCTATGACGCCGCGCCGCCCTCGGCCTGCCAGCCGAAGCTCCGCTCCACGGCCTTGCGCCAGTTGGCGAACTCGCTCTCGCGGGTCTCCCCGTCCATCCGCGGCACCCACTCGCTCTCGCGTTTCCAGTGGCTGCGCAGCTCGTCGAGGTCCTGCCAGACACCGGTCGCCAGACCGGCCGCGTACGCCGCGCCCAGACAGGTCGTCTCCGAGATCACCGGGCGGATCACCGGCACGCCCAGCACATCCGCCTGATGCTGCATCAGCAGCTTGTTGGCGGTCATCCCGCCGTCGACCTTGAGCCGCGTGATCCGTACACCGGAGTCCTGGAACATCGCGTCCACGACCTCGCGGGTCTGCCAGCTGGTCGCCTCCAGCACGGCGCGCGCCAGATGCGCCTTGGTGACGAACCCGGTCAGTCCGGTGATCACGCCGCGGGCGTCGGAGCGCCAGTACGGCGCGAACAGACCGGAGAACGCCGGCACCACATACGCCCCGCCGTTGTCCGGGACGCTCGCCGCCAGCGGCTCGATCTCGTCCGCCGACGCGATGATCCCCAGCTGGTCGCGGAACCACTGCACCAGCGCGCCCGTGATGGCGATGGAGCCCTCCAGGCAGTAGACGGGGGCCTCGCCGGCGAGCTGGTAGCCCAGGGTCGTCAGCAGTCCGCTCTTGGACGGAACGGGGCGGTTGCCGGTGTTGAGCAGCAGGAACGAGCCGGTGCCATAGGTGTTCTTGGCCTCGCCGACGCCGTAGCAGGTCTGGCCGAACACCGCGGCCTGCTGGTCGCCCAGCGCGGACGCCACCGGCACCCCGTGCAGCTGCCCCACCGCCGTGCCGTACACCTCGGCCGACGACCGGATCTCCGGCAGGATCGCGGCCGGCACGTTCATCGCCGACAGGATCTCCGGATCCCACTGGAGGGTGCCGAGGTTCATCAGCATCGTGCGGCCCGCGTTGGTCACGTCCGTGACGTGCACCCCGCCGTCGGTGCCGCCGGTCAGATTCCAGATCAGCCAGGAGTCGATGGTGCCGAACGCGATCTCGCCGCGCTCGGCGCGCGCCCGCAGGCCCGGCACCTCGTCCAGCAGCCAGGCCGCCTTCGGCCCGGAGAAGTAGCTGGCCAGCGGCAGACCGGTGGCGTCCCGGAAGCGGTCCTGGCCGTCCTTGCCGCCGAGTTCCGCGCACAGCTGGGAGGTGCGGGTGTCCTGCCAGACGATCGCATGGTGCACCGGTCTGCCGGTGGCCCGGTCCCAAAGGACCGTGGTCTCCCGCTGGTTGGTGATGCCCAGCGCGCTGAGCTGATCGGCGCGCAGCCCCGCCTTGGCGAGTGCGCCCGCCACCACGGCCTGCACCTTCGACCAGATCTCGGTCGCGTCGTGCTCCACCCAGCCGGGCCTGGGGAAGATCTGCCGGTGCTCGCGCTGGTCGACGGCGACGATCGCCCCGCCGTGGTCGAAGATGATGCAGCGGCTCGACGTGGTGCCCTGGTCGATCGCGGCTACGTACTTCTCGGTCGTCCCGGTTCGCTCGGTCATACCGTCACGCCTCCTGACGTCCTGGCTCGAAGTGGGTGCGGTGCCTGCCGTGTCAGAACACGCAGTTGTGGACCAGGCCGGCCAGCACCGCGCCGATCAGCGGCCCGGCCACCGGGATCCAGGCGTAACTCCAGTCGGAGGAGCCCTTGTTGGGGATCGGCAGCAGCGCGTGCACGATGCGCGGGCCCAGGTCGCGGGCCGGGTTGATGGCGTAGCCGGTGGGCCCGCCGAGCGACAGCCCGATGCCGACGACCAGCAGCGCGACCAGCAGCACATTGATCCCCGAGCCGTAGATCCCGGCCTGCGCCCCGGGCACCTGGCCGATGCCGATGCCCTTGTTCTGGCCGAAGAACAGCAGCGGAAGCACCAGGGCGACGGTGGCGATGATCTCGGTGACGAGGTTGGCGACGGGATTGCGGATCTCCGGGGCGGTGGCGAAGACCCCCAGCGTCGGCTGGGCCTTGTCCTGCTCCCTGCCGGCGGCGAACTGCGCGTAGTACAGCGCCCAGGCCAGTACGGCACCGATCCCCGCGCCGAGCATCTGCGCCAGCACGTACAGCGGCACCTTCGACCATTCGGTGCCGCCCGCGACCGCCGAGCCGACCGTCACCGCGGGGTTGAGGTGCCCGCCCGACAGCGGCGCCGCGGTGTACGCCCCGGCGAGTACGGCCATGCCCCAGCCGAACGCGATCACCACCCAGCCGGCGGACCTGGCCTTGGAGTGGTGCAGAGTGACGGCGGCGCACACACCGGCGCCGAAGAGAATCAGGATCGCGGTGCCGATCACTTCACCGACGAAGATGTCCCCATTGGCATACATGGCGGCTCCTTGGCCCTCGCCCGGGGACGGCCCCCGGTCCTGGGTGGGTGCCTCCGGAAGTGTTCACCCGAGGTGAGGGGGCGTCAAGGCCGCACACCATCAAGGCGGTTGGGGGAAGGGCACGCGCTCGGCGCGGCGCGCGGGCCCGGTCACCCGGGGGTCCGTACGCCGCTCGGGCCGGGCGGGGCGGGGCAGGCGGGACCGGCCGGACCCGGCACCCGGGCCGGGCGGCCGCGCCGGACCTCCGTACGCTCCGAACCGGGGCGGCCCAGCACCCAGCTCGCCCCGGGCAGCGCCTTCGCCGCCTTCTTCAGCGGCGCGAGCGCGGCCGCGGCCGCATGATGTCCGCCGACACTGCCGGGCGGGCACACCGCGGTCGCCAGCGACAGCGTCACCGGCCGTCCGCCCGCCGACCAGGCCACGTCCAGCAGCGCCGCGGCGAACGGCTCCAGGCCGTCCGGCTCGGTCAGCACCAGGAAGTCGTCGCCGCCGATATGGCCCACCCGGCAGGCCGGTTCACCGGCCGCGACCCCGGCGAGCGTCCGCCCCACCGAACGGATCAGCTCATCGCCGGCCGCGAACCCGGCGCCGTCGTTGACCTGCTTGAAGCCGTCCACGTCCAGCCAGCTCAGCGCGAACGCCCGCCCCTCGGCGATCCGCCGGTCCACCTCGCCGTTGACCTCGTCCGAACCCGGCAGCCGGGTCAGCGGGTTGAGCCGGGCCGCCTCCTCCACCCGGCTCTCGGCCAGCGCCCGCACGATGTCGGCGAGGTGCACCACCCCCATGCACCGCCCGCGTTCGTCGACCACCGCCACATCGTCCCCGGTGCGGTCCCGGTCGCCTTCGGCGATCACATCGAGCACCTGCCAGGCGGTGGCGTCCGCCCCGACCGTCCGCGGCCGGTCCGCGAGCCGCAGGGCCGGCCGGTCGGCGTAGAGCGCATGGCCGTACCGCCCGGACAGCGACAGCAGGAACCGGTCCCGGTCGATCGCCCGGACGGGCACCCCGTCGGTGTCCACCAGGAGGACCCCCGACACCCCGGGGAAGCCGGTGAGATGGCTGCGCACCGCGCCCGCCGACGCGGTCATCGGCAGCAGCGCGGCGGGCTGCAGGAACTGGGCGACCGGCGGTCCGGCCGGCGGCCGGTGCGCGGCCGGCCCGTGCACCGCCCGAGGGACGGTCGGCGGCAGATACACCTCGGTGGCCGGACGGCGCGTGGGCGGCGCGAACAGGTGGCCCTGCGCCAGCTGCACCCCGGCGTCCCGCACCGCCGCGTACTGCCGCTCGGTCTCCACCCCCTCGATGGCCAGCAGCCCGCCCACCCCCTCGCACAGCTGCCGCACCGCGGCCACCGCGGCCTGCCGCCCCCGGTCGGTGTCCAGCCGGGCACACAGCGAGGCATCGAGTTTGACGAGGTCCGGCGCGAGATCGCCGAGCAGCCGCAGCGGCAGGTCGCCGTCCCCCACCCCGTCCGCGCAGATCCGGTAGCCCTCGTCGCGCAGCAGCGCCACCGACTCCAGCAGCGCGGCGTGCGGGACATGGGTGAACGGCCCGACGAGATCGAGGGTGATCTCCCACGGCCGCCGCCCGACATCGTGCACGGCCTTGCCCAGCGACGTCAGCCGGGGCAGCTCGGCGACGGTCGCCGCGAAGACGTTGATGTGCAGCGGCAGCAGCGTCTCCTGGTGTGCCGTCGCCCGTACGGCGAGCGCGGCGAGCTCGGCGTCCAGCTCGGGGTGGCGGTGCGCGGAGGCCAGTACGTCGAGCTCGCCGGGCTCGGGGCGGGCGAGTATCTCCAGCGCCGCGACCGAACCGGTCGAGAGGTTCACGACGGGCTGGAAGGCGAATCGGAGCTGGTCCGTCCAGGCAGGCACGGGCGCCAGCATGCCCCGCCCGATCCGCCAACTGCGGCTGATTAACGCACTGTTCATGCACCCTTCCGGAGCGGGCGGGCGGCTGGTGGGCGATGCACACAGGACGTTCGAGACCCGGCACGCACCTGCCCCCGGGGGCTGATGGGGCCTCGATCCGCCCCTCACGCCTGGACGCCGTCCGCACCCCCTGCTATGTTGTTCTCGTTCAGAGAAAGACTCAGCTTGAGAATGACTGATGAGGGGGCGAAGGGCGTGAACACGGACCGGCGAGGAAGCGGAAGCGGCGGCGCGGACGACGGCGAGCGCGCCTTTCTCGCGGCCTACGAACCGCGGGACTTCCCCGCCATCGCCGTGACCGTCGACATCGTCGTCCTGACCCTGCGCGGCGGCGCCCTGCACCTGCTGCTCGTCGAGCGCGGCGGCCCGCCCTTCCAGGGCGCCTGGGCACTGCCGGGCGGCTTCGTCCGCGCCGGCCGGGAGTCGCTCGACGAGGCCGCGGCCCGCGAACTCGCCGAGGAGACCGGGCTGGACGCCGCCCAGCTGGAGCGCGTCCACCTCGAACAGCTCGGCTCGTACGGCGACCCCGGACGTGACCCGCGGATGCCCGTCGTCACCATCGCCTACCTCGCCTTCGCGCCCGACCTCCCCGAGGCCCGCGGCGGCGGCGACGCCTCGGCCGCCGCCTGGGTCCCGATCGGCGGACCGGCCACCGGCGAACCGGACGCGGCCCAACCGCGTCCCTCAGATCAGGGTCCGGGGCACGGGATCAACGGGGGTGATTCCGTGCCCCGGCCCGCAGCCGGCCGGGCACCCGGCTCCGATGCCGGGCAGCCCCCGCTCCCGCTCGCCTTCGACCACGCCCGGATCGTCGCCGACGGCCTCGACCGCGCCCGCGCGAAGATCGAGTACACCCCGCTGGCCACCGCCTTCCTCGGCGCGGAGTTCACCATCGCCGAACTCCGCGGCGTCTACGAAGCCGTCTGGGGCAGCCCGCTGCACGCCGGGAACTTCCACCGCAAGGTGCTCTCCGTCCCCGGCTTCGTCGAATCCACCGGGGCCACCGCGGCCCGCGGAGGAGCCCGCGGAGGGCCCCGCGCCCGCCTCTACCGAGCGGGCGACGCCCGGCTGCTGCACCCCGCGCTGCTGCGCCCCGACCGGGAGGAGAGCGTGCGATGACCGCCACCGCGGACGCCGGCGCGCCGCGCACCCGCACCGCCGCCCGCAGCGCACTGGCCGCGGCCCGCCGGCCGGCGGACCTCTTTCCCGCGGACGACACCGAAGCGGCGCGCACCTACCGCCGTCTCGCCCGGCTGCTGCACCCCGACACCGCACCGGCCGCCGAACGGCCGGACGCCGAGGCGGAGTTCGCCCGTCTCACCGCCCTGTGGCGGCAGCGCACCGACGCCGCCCGGCCGACCCTGACCACCCGCCGCCGTACGTACACCCTCGGCCCGGTACTGGCCACCGGCGACCTCGCCGTGCTCCGCGCCGCGTCGTACGAACGGGACGGCACCCGCCACCGCGCCGTACTGAAGATCCCGCGCGCGGTCACCGACAACGACCTCCTGGAGCGCGAGGCGCAGACGCTGAGCCTGCTGGCACGGCACGGCGCCCCACGCCACCGCGGCTACGCGCCCCGGCTGCTGGAATCCTTCCGCCACCGGGAGGAGCGGACCGGCACCGAACGCCGCGTCAACGCCCTGGCGCCGCTGACCGGCTTCCACACCCTCGCCGCGGTCCAGGAAGCCCACCCGGACGGGCTCGACCCGCGCGACGCCGCCTGGATGTGGCGCAGGCTGCTGGTCGCCCTCGGCTGGGCACACCGCGCCGGCCGGGTGCACGGCGCCGTACACCCCGAACACGTCCTCATCCACCCCGAGTTGCACGGCCTGGTCCTCGTCGACTGGTGCTACAGCACCGCCCCCGGCGACCGCGTCCCCGCACTCGTCGAACGCCACCGCGCCACATATCCGCCCGAGGTCACCGGCCGCCGGCCGGCCACCGAAGCCACCGACATCCACCTCGCCTCCCGCACCATGGCCGCCGTCATGGGGGAGCGCGCACCGAAGCCGATACGGGCGTTCCTGCGCGGCTGCACCCTCGCGGCCCCGTCGCGCCGTCCACACGACGCCTGGCGGCTGCTGGGCGAACTGGACGAACTGCTGGAGCGGCTCTACGGGCCGCGCACCTTCCGGCCCTTCACGATGCCGAAGCAGCCGTGAAGCCGCGGCCGCATCCACGGGCCGCACCACTCCACCACCACCAGACCACCACCACACCATCACCACCACAGGGGGAACCACCATGGGCAGCGGAACCTGGTCCACCGACGTCTACGGCGCCGCGGCGAGCTACCGCGCCGCCTCCGGCACCAGCGCCTTCGACTACAGCGACCGCACCACCAGCTCCGCCCCGCGGCAGACCTGGACCGCACACCCCTCGCTCGACCCCCGGGGCCTGAGCGTCCGCGAGAGCCGCGACTCCGACGAACACCCCGCCTCGCTCGCCGTCTCGGTCATCTTCGACGTGACCGGATCGATGCGCGCGGTGCCGAGGGTCCTGCAGACCAAGCTCCCCGAGCTGTTCGGCCTGCTGCTGCGCAAGGGATACGTCGAGCACCCGCAGATCCTCTTCGGCGCCGTCGGCGACGCCACCTGCGACCGGGTGCCGCTCCAGCTCGGCCAGTTCGAGTCCGACAACCGCATGGACGACGACCTCGGCAACATCCTCCTGGAGGGCGGCGGAGGCGGCCAGATGACCGAGTCGTACGAACTCGCGCTGTACGCGATGGCCCGCCACACCAGCATCGACTGCCACGAGAAGCGCGGCCGCCGCGGCTACCTCTTCCTCATCGGCGACGAGATGCCCTACGGCAAGGTCAAGGCCCGCGAGGTCCGCGAGGTCTTCGGCGACCAGCTCACCGAGGACATCCCCCTCCCCGCGATCCTCGCCGAGCTGCGGCAGAAGTTCGAGGTCTACTTCATCGTCCCGGCCGGTGCCGCGCACGTCGGCAACAGCTCCGTCCTGGGCACCTGGCGCAGGCTCCTCGGCCAGAACGTCATCGAGCTCGACGACCTCGGCGCCGTCTGCGAAACCATCGCCCTGACCATCGGCCTCGGCGAGGAGGCCATCGACCTCGCCGCCGGACTCGACGACCTCGCCGACATCGGCTCCGACGCGGGGGAGACCGTCGGCAGGGCACTGGCCACCCTCGGCCGCGACCGAGGCGCCCTCGCACACTCCTCGGCGCCGCTGATCGACCCCGACGGCACGCCGCAAGCGAGCGCCACCACCCGCCTGTGACCCGAAGAACCCGACCCGCGCCCGAAGGACGGCCAGCAACCGTGCACACCATCGTGGTCGATCTCGGCTACGGCGACGCCGGCAAGGGCACCGTCGTCGACCGGCTCTGCGCACCCCGGGAGGGCGCGGCGCCGGTCGCGGCGGTGGTCCGCTTCAACGGCGGCGCCCAGGCCGCCCACAACGTCGTCACCGCCGACGGCCGCCACCACACCTTCGCCCAGTTCGGCTCGGGCACCTTCAGCGGCGTCCGCACGCATCTGTCGCGCCTCGTGCTCGTCGACCCGCTCGCCCTCGCCTCCGAGGCCCGGCACCTCGCCTCGCTCGGGGTGCCGGACCCGCTCGCCCTGCTGACCGTCGACCGCCGCGCGCGGCTGACCACGCCCTACCACGCGGCCGCCAACCGCGCCCGGGAGCGGGCCCGCGGCACCGCCCGCCACGGCTCGTGCGGCATGGGCATCGGCGAAACCGCCGCCTACGCGCTGGCGCATCCCGCCGACGCCCCGACCGCGGGCGACTGCACCTCACCCGGCGCCCTGCGCCGCAAACTCACCCTGCTCCGCGACCGGTTGACCGACGAGCTCGGCCCGCTGGACGCCCCGCCCGTCGACGCCTGCCTGGACGCCTTCGCCGCCTTCGCCCGGCACGTCCGCCTCGTCGACGCTGACCACCTGGCGCGGCTGGTGCGCACCGGGCCGCTCGTCTTCGAGGGCGCGCAGGGGGTGCTGCTCGACGAGTGGCACGGCTTCCACCCGTACACCACCTGGTCGACGACCACCTTCGCCGGAGCCGAGGAACTGCTCGCCGAGGCCGGGCAGCCGCGCGCGGCCCGGCGCCTGGGCGTCGTACGGACCTACACCACCCGGCACGGCCCCGGCCCCCTGGTCACCGAGGACCCGGCGCTGCGGCACGCCCTCCCCGAGCCCCACAACGGCCACGGCCGCTGGCAGGGCGCCTTCCGCCGAGGCCACTTCGACGCCGTCGCGCACGCCTACGCCGTCGAGGTCTGCGGGGGAGTGGACGCCCTCGCCGTCACCCACCTGGACGCCCCGGCCCGCCACGGCAGCACCCTGCGCATGGCCCACGCCTACCGCACGCCCGAGGGCCTGTGGGACCGCATCCCCACCGCCCCGCCCGGCGACCTGACCCGGCAGCAGCGCCTCACCGAACGCCTGCTGACCGCCCGCCCCGCCCGCCTGACCTCCCCGGGCCCGGACCCGCACGCCTGGACCGGCGCCCTCGCGCAGGCGCTGAACGCCCCGGTCCTGATGGAGTCGTACGGGCCCGCATCCGCCGACAAGGTCGTCCACGAGGAGCCCGGCGGGGTCACCGCACCGGGAAGTCGAAGTAGGTGTCCGGAAACGTCTCCGGCTTGAGGGTGTAGTGCCACCACTCCTCCGGCAGGTTGACGAACCCGGCCCGCTCCAGCCCCTTCTTGAGCAGCAGACGATGCGCCAACTGCCGCCCCTGGACGCGCGGATCGAGGGTGTGCGCGAGGGTGTCGAAGCAGTCGAAGCCGGTCCCCATGTCGAGCGAGTTGTCCGGGAAGCGTTCGGCCCGCGGCCCGTAACAGGGCGTCAGCGGCTCACCCGGCACATACGGACGGGTGGGCACGGCCGGCAGCCGCACCAGCGTCACATCGAGCGTACTTCCCCTGCTGTGACCGGACTTGGCGGCGATATAGCCGTCGTCGAACAGCCTGGTCTTGTCCACCCGCGGATAGAACTCGGCCTTCATCCGCTGGTCACCCAGGTCCTTCGCCCACCGGACGAAGTGGTCCACCGCACGCTGCGGCCGGTAGCAGTCGTACACCTTCAGCGAGAACCCCCGCTTCAGGAAGGAGCGCTGCGCACGGTGCAGCGCCCGGGCGGCGTCCCGCGTCAGCAGGCACGTCGGCCTGCGATAGCCGTCCACCGGAACGCCCATGAAGGTGTGCGGGGTGACGTAGCGCATCTCCTGGATGACCGTGGGATCCACCTCGCGCAGTGCGACGAACTCCCCGGGCATCCCGGACGGGGGCGCCGCCCGGCGGTCGGTCCCCGCCGCTGTGCCCGACGGCAGCGTGGCGACGGTCAACAGGGCGGCGGCGACGGCCAGGCCGCGCAGCGCGGCAGCGAGTCTCGGCATGGCCCCCGTCTACCAGCCCGGGCCCGCGCAGGGAAGCCCGCCACCACCACCCGCCCACCGTCAGTCGCCCCGCTGGGGCGCGTCGCCCACCAGCCCCCGCACCCGCACCGGATACCCCACCGCGCCCCCGTCCCGCCGCTCCACGACCACCCGGTCGCCCTTCCACCCCGAGGTGAAGTGCTCCACCGTCGGCCGCTGCCAGCCGTCGCCGGTGTCCGGCACCACCAGACCACTGCCCCCGCGCCCGGCCGCCGGCGCCCACACCTCCAGCTCCGTCCCGCCGTCCGCACCCGCCACCGGGAGCACCGCACCGGCCCGCGCCAGCACCGGGATCCGCGACAGCGGCGCGTCCACCCACACCTGCCCGGGACCGTCGTACGCCCGCCCGGTCGCGGTGTCGTACCACCGGCCGCGCGGCAGCCGCACCGGCCGCCTGGTCACACCCGCCGCCAGCGCCGGCGCCACCAGCAGCGCGTCCCCCAGCAGAAAGGCGTCCTCGCAGTCCCGCAGCGCCCGGTCCCGCGGCGCGCCCCACCACACCGGCCGGACGTACGGCGCCCCCGTCAGCCGCGCCAACTGGCCCAGCGTCCCGAAGTACGGCAGCAGCCGCTGCCGCTCACGCAGCGCCGCCCGGGCGTGCTCCAGCACCTCCGCCCCGAATTCCCACGGCTCCCGGCGGCCCGCCCAGACCGCCGAGTGGGTTCGGAACAGGGGCAGATACGCACCCAGTTGGAACCAGCGCAGATACAGCTCCCGGGAAGGCACCTCGGAGAACCCGCCGACATCGGGACCGCTGTACGGCACCCCGCACAGCCCCAGGCCCAGCACCAGCGACAGCGAGGCCCGCAGCCCCGGCCAGCCCGTCGCCACATCCCCCGACCAGGTGCCCCCGTAGCGCTGCATCCCCGCCCAGCCCGAACGGGAGAAGAGGAACGGCCGCTCGGCCGGGCGCAGTTCGCACAGCCCCTCGAAGCCGGCCTGGGCCATCGCCAGACCGTAGACGTTGTGCGCCTCACGGTGGTCGCCGCCGCGCCCCTCCATCGCGTGCCGTGCCGAGCGCGGCAGCGTCTGCTCCCCGAAGGGGGCGAAGGAGACCGGCTCGTTCATGTCGTGCCAGAAGCCCGCGAAGCCCTGCGCCAGCCGCTCCGTGTACAGCGCACCCCACCACTTCCGCACCCGCGCGTCGGTGAAGTCCGGGTACACCGACTCACCGGGCCAGACCACTCCGCGCACCTCACGCCCGCGCGCGTCCCGTACGAACGCATCGGCCGCCGCCCCGCCCTCGTACACCGCGTCGCCCGGCTCCGCCTTCACCGCCGGGTCCACGATCGACACCAGGCGCACCCCCTCGGCCCGCAACTCCCGGGCCAGACCCGGCAGATCCGGATAGCGCTCACGATCGACGGTGAACACCCGGTGCCGGTCGTAGTGGTCGATGTCCAAATGGACGGCGGACAACGGCAGTTCGCGCTCCTGATAGCCGGCCACCACCCGGCGCACCTCGTCCTGGCCGCCGAACCCCCAACGGGCGTGCTGGTGGCCCAGCGCCCACTGCGGCGGCAGCGCGGGCGCCCCGGTCAGCGCCGTCCACACCTGCAGCACCCGGGCCGGGGTCCCGGCCAGCACCCAGTAGCGCAGCGGCCCGCCGTCCATCCGCAGCTCACAGCTGCCCGGACGGTCGTGCCCGGAGCCCGCGCCCTCCACGCCCTCCCGCAGCAGCACCCGGCCGTCCCAGGAATTGTCGTGGAAGACCAGATGCGTACCGGCGTCCGCCACCACCAGCTGCACCGGCATCGTCAGCGACAGCGGATCGTCGCCCGGCCCGAACGCGCCGCCCGGATCGGTGTTCCACAGCCGGTACGCACCGTCCCGCAGCCGCGGCCCCTGCGCCCGGCCGCCCAGCCCGAAGAACCGGGCGTCGGCCGGCACCTCCGAGCGCTGCACCCACCGCGACGCCCCGCACCCCTCCGGCCGCCCGGCGCGCTCCGCCGCACCCGCCGCACCCGCCGCACCCGCCGTGCCCTCCGCGTCCGTACGGTCCCACCAGCGCGGCGGCAGCTCCCGCCGCAGCACCGCGCCGCCGGGCGTCCGCACCTCCACCGCGCCGTGCCGGGACACCGCCACCAGCACCCGCTCGGAGACCACCCGCCAGCCGCCCTCCGTATCGGGCTCCAGCACCGCCCGCGCATCCACCTCGGGACACGCCCCGGCCAGCGCGTACGAGGGCTCCGGCCCGGCGCCGTCCCAGCCGCAGAAGACCGCGCCGCCCGACGCCACCCGCACCCGCAGCGACGACCGGGCGAAGCGGATCACCCCGCCCCCCGGTTGCGGCTCGGCGCCGGTCGCCGCCCCCGGGACCCGGGCCCGCTCCCCGCCCTGGCGCGGCAGCGCCCGCGCATCCGTCCGCCGCGCCCGCCACGCCGAGCGCACGGACCGCAGCCCCTGCGCCGGCCCGATCGCCCTGACCATCCGTACCGACCGCACCAGATCACGCCCGTCCATGCCGGTCAGCCTGCCATTGACGCTCCGGCGCGCGGGCACCGTTCAACTGCCGTTCACCTGCACGAGGTCACGCTCGGCCACCCCAAGGCCTGGGGATCGCCGTCCGATGGCCGAATCCCGACGGGCCGGCCCGCGTCCCCCGCATTCGGGGTGGTGGCACCCCATCCGCCACCCCCTCGAATGTGGCGAGCACACCCTGGTGCACAAGTCGATCACATGGCATCGTCCAGACAAGCCGTGTCACGCGCACCCGCAGGCGGGGGACCCCCGCCGCGTGCGCGCGCGACGCGCCCGACGCCTACGACGCACACGACGCCTACGACGCGTACCGACCGGGAGCCGCATCATGACCACCGCACCGCAGTCCGACCACCGGCCGGAACCCCTGTGGCAACCGGGCCCGGACCGCATCGCCGGCGCACAGGTCACCCGCTTCCACACCTGGGCCGCCGAGCGGCACGGCGCACCCGCCCCCACCCCGGGGGACCCCGCCGCGAGCTATGCCGCCCTGCACCGCTGGTCCGTCGACGCACTCCCCGCCTTCTGGCAGGCCGTCGCCGACTGGTACGACGTCCGCTTCACCACCCCGTACGAGACCGTCCTCGCCGACCCCGCGATGCCCGGCGCCCGCTGGTTCCCCGGCGCCACCCTGAACTACGCCGAGCACGCCCTGCGCGCCGCCGAGGACCCGGCCCGCGCCGACGACCCCGCGCTGCTGTACGTCGACGAGACCCACCGGCCCACCCCCGTCACCTGGTCGGAACTGCGCGCCCAGGTCGGATCGCTGGCCGCCGAGCTCCGCCGCCTCGGCGTCCGCCCCGGCGACCGCGTCAGCGGCTACGTCCCCAACGTCCCGCAGGCCGTCGTCGCCCTCCTCGCCACCGCCGCGGTCGGCGGCGTCTGGACGTCCTGCGCCCCGGACTTCGGCGCCCGCAGCGTCCTGGACCGCTTCCAGCAGATCGAACCGGTCGTCCTGTTCACCGTCGACGGCTACCGCTACGGCGGCAAGGAACACGACCGCCGCGACACCGTCACCGAACTCCGCGCCGAACTGCCCACCCTGCGCGCCGTCGTCCACATCCCGCTGCTCGGTACGCCCGCCCCCGAAGGCGCCCTGAACTGGTCCGACCTGACCTCCCAGCGCACCGAACCGGTCTTCGAACAGGTCCCCTTCGACCACCCGCTGTGGGTCCTGTACTCCTCCGGCACCACCGGACTGCCCAAGGCCATCGTCCAGTCCCAGGGCGGCATCCTGCTCGAACACCTCAAGCAGACCGGGCTGCACTGCGACCTCGGCCCCGACGACCGGTTCTTCTGGTACACCTCCACCGGCTGGATGATGTGGAACTTCCTCGTCGCCGGCCTCCTGGTGGGCTCCACGATCGTGCTCTACGACGGCAGCCCCGGCCACCCCGACATCGCCGCCCAGTG
This sequence comes from Streptomyces sp. NPDC002446, assembly GCF_053595675.1. Taxonomy (NCBI): domain Bacteria; kingdom Bacillati; phylum Actinomycetota; class Actinomycetes; order Kitasatosporales; family Streptomycetaceae; genus Streptomyces; species Streptomyces sp. NPDC002446. The sequence goes on from NZ_JBSFYC010000005.1 coordinate 183,969, forward strand.
GCGGGTCGCCGAGACCACCCGCGCCACGGTCTTCGGCACCTCCGCCGCCTACGTCATGGCCTGCCGCAAGGCCGGCATCCACCCCGCCCGCGACCTCGACCTCTCCGCCGTCACCTGCGTGGCCACCACCGGCTCCCCGCTCCCGCCGGACGGCTTCCGCTGGCTGCACGACTCCTTCGCGGAGAGCGGCGCCGACCTGTGGACGGCCTCCGTCAGCGGCGGCACCGACGTCTGCAGCTGCTTCGCCGGCGCCGTCCCCACCCTCCCCGTCCACATCGGCGAACTCCAGGCCCCCTGCCTCGGCACCGACCTGCAGGCCTGGGACCCCCAGGGCAAGCCCGTCATCGACGAGGTCGGCGAGCTCGTCGTCACCAACCCCATGCCGTCCATGCCCACCCGCTTCTGGAACGACCCCGACGGCACCCGCTACCACGACAGCTACTTCGACATGTACCCCGGCGTCTGGCGGCACGGCGACTGGATCACCGTCACGCCCCGCGGCAGCGTCATCATCCACGGCCGCTCCGACTCCACCCTCAACCGCCAGGGCGTCCGGATGGGCTCCGCCGACATCTACGAGGCCGTCGAGCGGCTCCCCGAGATCCGCGAATCCCTCGTCATCGGCCTGGAACTCCCCGACGGCGGCTACTGGATGCCGCTCTTCGTCCACCTCGCACCCGGCGCCACCCTCGACGACGACCTCCGCGACCGCATCAAGCGCACCATCCGCGAACAGCTCTCGCCGCGGCACGTCCCCGACGACATCATCGAAGCCCCCGGCGTCCCGCACACCCTCACCGGCAAGCGCATCGAGGTCCCCGTCAAACGCCTCCTCCAGGGAACCCCCCTCGACAAGGCCGTCAACCCCGGATCCGTCGACAACCTCGAACTCCTGCGCTTCTACGAGCAGGTGGCCCGCGACCGCGCGGCCCAAGGCCCCGCGACGTAGCCGACCGGCCGGCCGGCGCCGGACCACGCAGGGGCCGTACGGCCTCCGGTCCGCCGCCGGCCGCGCTTGTCAGACCCCCCGATTACTCTCAGTGACAAGTGATGCTCGACCAGCGCACCTCACTCAGAGCCGGTGCGCCTCACCCAGGGGGAGTCATGACATCCACATCCCGGCACACCGCCCGGTCCGCCGCCCGCCGCACACTGCGCCGCGAAGTCCCCAGCACCGCCGCCGTCCTGGCCGACGAGCAGGACTTCAGTGCCATGCGCCGCTACCGCACCTTCCCCTTCGACGACCACGCCAGCTACCTCCAGCAGATGGAGACCCTGCTGCGCACCCTCGCCGCCCAGGGCGTGCTCACGACCATCAGCCTCTTCGACCCGGCCGCCTACGAGAAGTACTGCGCGGACCTGGCCCTGGACCCCGACCGCCCCGAAAGCCGCAGCCGCTACACGGCCGCAGCCGCCCGCACCGGCGCGACGGTGACATACGAAGGCGAACCACTCAGCCAACTGCTCCCGTTACTCGTCCAAGAAGCCGACCGCCAGGCGGCCTGGAAGCACGCCGCCCGACTCCTCGCCCATATCGGCAGGTGCGACGACTGCGGCACGGACCTCGCCCCGGCCGCCTTCGCCCGCGCCGGCCAGGCCCTCCAGCAGCTCCTGGAGACCCTCGGCAGCGGCACCCACCATCTCGTCTGCTCCGTCGCGGCAGCCGAGCCGCCCCTCCTCGCGGTCCTGCACGCCACCACCCGCGACGACGCCCCACCCCGGCTCACCGACTCCGAGGCCCTCGTCTTCTCCACGGTCCTCGCCACCGGCCTCGCCCTGCGCACCCCCGGCGGCATCGTCACCCGCACGACCGCCGACCCCACCAACCCCACGGGAGCCACCGGCACACCACCGCGCGACACGGTCCGCGGCTGGTCCCTGAACGACTCCTGGCTGCGCCCCCTCAGCACGGCCGAGGTCTTCACCGCCTACTGCACCGACGCCGACAGCGGAGACCCGATCCCACCCGAGCCCGGCGTCGAATACGCCCCCGGCCTCCCCCTCACACCCCCACCCGACCCTCACGACCACTGACCGCACGCACCGCAGCACACAGAAAACGGCCGCCCCGCCGCAAGGGCGGGACGGCCGTCACCACTGGCTCCTACGGCCTCATTCGCCGGAGAGCACCGCCTGCGCGGCGGCCCGCGCGTCCTCGGCGGTGTCCGCGGCCCGCGCCGCGGCCGCCGCACGCTCGCACTGCGCCAGCGTGTGCTTCGACAGCGTCGCCCGCACGTACGGAATCGACGCCGCGCCCATCGACAGGCTGGTGACACCGAGACCGGTCAGCACACACGCCAACAGCGGATCGGAGGCCGCCTCACCGCAGACGCCGCAGCTCTTGCCCTCGGCCTTCGCGGCCTCGGCCGAAGCCGCCACGAGGTCCAGCAGCGCCGGCTGCCAGGGATCCTGCAGCCGCGACACCGCACCCACCTGACGGTCGGCGGCGAAGGTGTACTGCGCCAGGTCATTGGTCCCCAGCGAAAGGAACTCCACTTCTTGCAGAATCGAGCGGGCCCGCAGCGCCGCGGACGGAATCTCCACCATCGCCCCGAACTTCGCCCGCAGCCCGGCCTCCCGGCACGCGTCGGCGAACGCCTTGGCGTCGATCCGGTCCGCCACCATCGGGGCCATGACCTCAAGGTAGACCGGCAGCCCCTCGGCCGCCTTCGCCAGCGCCGTCAGCTGGGTACGCAGCACATCGGGGTGGTCGAGCAGGGTCCGCAGACCCCGCACGCCCAGCGCCGGGTTCGGCTCGTCCGCCGGCGTCAGGAAGTCCAGCGGCTTGTCGGCACCGGCGTCCAGCACGCGCACGACCACGCGGCCCTCCGGAAACGCCTCCAGCACCTGCCGGTACGCCTCGACCTGCTTCTCCTCGGACGGCGCCTTCTTGCTGTCGTCCAGGAACAGGAACTCCGTACGGAACAGCCCGACACCCTCGGCCCCGGCCTCCACGGCAGCGGGCACATCAGCGGGCCCGCCGACATTCGCCAGCAGCGGCACCTTGTGCCCGTCGGAGGTGGCACCCGGACCGGACGACGCGGCCAGCGCGGCCTTCCGCTCCGCCGCGGCCCGCTCCAGCTCGGCCCGCTTCTCGGCGCTCGGCTCCACGAAGATCTCACCGGTGCTGCCGTCGACCGCGATCACGGTGCCCTCGACCAGCTCACCCGCACCCGGCAGCGCCACGACGGCCGGCACACCCAGCGCCCGCGCCAGAATCGCGCTGTGGCTGGTCGGCCCGCCCTCCTCGGTGACGAACCCGAGCACCAGCGTCGGGTCGAGCAGCGCGGTGTCGGCCGGCGCCAGATCCCGCGCGATCAGCACATACGGCTCATCACTGTCCGGCACACCCGGCATCGGCACCCCCAGCAGCCGGGCGACGATCCGGTTGCGCACATCATCGAGGTCGGCAACCCGCCCCGCGAGGTACTCGCCCGCGCCCGCAAGCAGCGCCCGGTACGCCGCGAAGGCGTCGTACACACCGCGCTCGGCGGTGCTGCCGACGGCGATCCGCCGCTCGACATCCGCCATCAGCTCGGGGTCCTGCGCCATCAGCGCCTGGGCCTCCAGCACGGCCTGCGCCTCGCCGCCCGCGAGATTTCCGCGCGCTATGAGGTCGGCGGCGACAGCTTCCACGGCCTGACGGGCACGCCCCTGTTCGCGCTCCGCCTCATCCGCCGGAATCTGCTTGGCCGGCGGCTCCAGAACCGCCGTGCCCATGTGCCGCACCTCGCCTATGGCCACACCGTGGCTCACACCGACGCCTCGCAGCGTTGTCTCCATTGCACCCGTCTCCGGTTGATGCGACGGCCGGACCGCCGCGTTGGATGTCGTACCTGCCGTTCGGGACGGCGCCCGGCTACTGCCAGGAGAAGAGCTGGTCGCCCGCCTTGATGTCGCCGTCCTCGCGCACCTCGCCGAGCGAGTCCGCGGTGGCCTCCAGCGCGACGACCGGGCACACCGGCGACTTACCGGCTTCTTCGACCGCGGCCGGGTTCCAGCGCACGATCTCCTGGCCGCGGGTAACGGTGTCACCCTTGTTCACGAGCAGCTCGAAGCCCTCGCCATTGAGCTGAACGGTGTCAATACCGAGGTGAGTGAGCACGCCGTGCCCCTCGGAGTCGACGACGACAAACGCATGCGGGTGCAGCGAGACAAGAACACCGTCCACGGGCGAGACGGCGGCAGACGGCTCACGAACCGGATCGATGGCGGTACCGGGACCCACCATCGCTCCGGAGAACACCGGGTCGGGCACAGCCGCGAGTCCGATGGCGCGTCCAGCGAGCGGGGACGTCACGGTGGTCATGGGAAGCCTCCCAGGGGTGGAGATTCATCAGGTCGCCGTCACTACCTGTCCTGGACGGCGCACCGTTGAGAAGCGTAAGTCATAAGAACTGACGGTTCCGCATGACAGACCCCGTGTTGCACCCCGCGCGTCCCGCTGAATCGATTTGCCTCGCCCACACCAGAGCTGTACTGTCTGAGACCTGCCCCAGACAGCCAGGCCGCAATGAACTGCGGCCGGTTGAGGTGGGCGGCACTCCCGAGCGTCTTGATCGCGACTCAAGAATTCTGCTTTTCTGCATGCCTGCAGAAAAGCAGCGGTTCGAAAGCCGGAAAGGCCTGATAGAGTGTGAAACACCGAAGGGAAGCGCCCGGAGGAAACCCGAGAGGGAATCCAAAGGAAGCGTCCGTTCCTTGAGAACTCAACAGCGTGCCAAAAGTCAACGCCAGATATGTTGATACCCCGTCCACCGGAACATTCCGGAGGATG